>NZ_CP159821.1:0-122500 GCF_047727615.1 Candidatus Pelagibacter sp. Uisw_101 | reverse complement strand
ATGGTTAGCATTTCCAAACTATTCAAATTTTTCTAACAAAACTACTGGCCTACTCCGCGTTCGCTCGCCACTACTAACGGAATCTCAATTGATTTCTTTTCCTCTGGTTACTTAGATGTTTCAGTTCTCCAGGTTGTCTCTTTAAACCTATGTATTCAGTTTAAAGTACCACATAAAGTGGTGGGTTTCCCCATTCGGAAATTTTCGGATCAAAGCTTACATACAGCTCCCCGAAACTTATCGCAGTATATCACGTCCTTCATCGGCTTTCAGTGCCAAGGCATCCACTACACGCCCTTAAACGCTTGATTTATGCACAGAAAAAAATTCTTTTAACAGAAAATTTATCTATGTTGTGATCAAATTTTTATTTTGAACATTAAATAATAACTTTTAATGTTCGGATATAGATATTGATATAAATTATTTTTATTTACAGTTTTAATAACTAAATGTTTCCTGGTGGAGGATACAGGGATCGAACCTGCTACCTCCTGAATGCAAATCAGGCGCTCTCCCAGATGAGCTAATCCCCCATTTAGGTTTTTGGTGGGCCGAGAAAGACTTCGAACTTTCGACCCCACCCTTATCAAGGGTGTGCTCTAACCAACTGAGCTACCGGCCCTACAAGAAGGAAACATTACTTTAAGAAGAGAAATGAGGACGGTCAACATTACCGATGTATATTATTTAGAGTGAAATTTTACTTTCACTCATCCTTAGAAAGGAGGTAATCCAGCCGCAGGTTCCCCTACGGCTACCTTGTTACGACTTCACCCCAGTCGCTGACTATACCGTGGTCAAGGGTTTAAAACCTTGCCTTAAGGTAGAACCAACTCCCATGGTGTGACGGGCGGTGTGTACAAGACCCGGGAACGCATTCACCGTGGCACGCTGATCCACGATTACTAGTAATTCCAGCTTCATGCACTCGAGTTGCAGAGTGCAATCCGAACTGAGGCATCTTTTCGGGATTTGCTTAACGTTGCCGTTTTGCTTCCTGTTGTAGATGCCATTGTAGCACGTGTGTAGCCCAACACGTAAGGGCCATGAGGACTTGACGTCATCCCCACCTTCCTCCAGCTTATCACTGGCAGTTCTTTCAGAGTGCCCAACTTAATGATGGCAACTAAAAGTGAGGGTTGCGCTCGTTGCGGGACTTAACCCAACATCTCACGACACGAGCTGACGACAGCCATGCAGCACCTGTGTTTCGTCCGGCCGAACCGAAAACTCTAATCTCTTAGAGTCGCGACGAACATGTCAAGTGTTGGTAAGGTTCTGCGCGTATCTTCGAATTAAACCACATGCTCCACTACTTGTGCGGGTCCCCGTCAATTCATTTGAGTTTTAACCTTGCGGTCGTACTCCCCAGGCGGTGTGTTTATCGGTTTCCCTGCGACACTGAAAATAAATTTCCAACGTCTAACACACATCGTTTACGGCATGGACTACGAGGGTATCTAATCCTCTTCGCTACCCATGCTTTCGTTCCTCAGTGTCAGTAATGATCCAGAAAGCTGCCTTCGCAATTGGTATTCTTTCTAATATCTACGAATTTCACCTCTACACTAGAAATTCTGCTTTCCTCTATCATACTCTAGCTGAAAAGTTTTGATGGCAGTTCCAGAGTTAAGCTCTGGGATTTCACCACCAACTTTTTCAACCACCTACGAACTCTTTAAGCCCAGTAATTCCGAACTACGCTAGGTCCCTTCGTATTACCGCGGCTGCTGGCACGAAGTTAGCCGGACCTTCTTATTCGGGTACAGTCATTTTCTTCCCCGACGAAAGAGCTTTACAACCCAAAGGCCTTCTTCACTCACGCGGCATCGCTGCATCAGAGTTTCCTCCATTGTGCAAGATTCCCCACTGCTGCCTCCCGTAGGAGTTTGGGCCGTGTCTCAGTCCCAATGTGGCTGATCATCCTCTCAAATCAGCTATTGATCATAGTCTTGGTAGGCCATTACCCTACCAACAAACTAATCAAGTGCGGGCTCATCCAATGGTGCATAAAGCTTTCTCCGTAAAGACTTATCCGGTATTAGCACAAGTTTCCTCGTGTTATTCCAGGCCAAAGGGTAGATACCCACATGTTACTCACCCGTCTGCCACTAAGTATTGCTACTTCGTTCGACTTGCATGTGTTAGGCGTGCCGCCAGCGTACGTTCTGAGCCATGATCAAACTCTCAAGTTAAAAAACGGCGCACACTAGCTTCATATATAAATTGTAAGAATACAATCCATACGATTTTGAAGTGTGTACGACAAATTTTGGTAACCTTAACCGTCCACACTTCTCTTCTTAAATTTTTACTTTTTAAATAGCTAATTGGTTCTAAAACGCCCAATAATCCTCACTAATCTATTGAGTAAACAATAATTTTACTGAGAAAGTGTGCTGCTTATAAGCTAAAATAAAAGTAAATCAAGCATTTAGCATTTAAATAAATGTTCAAATATACCAATAAACATAAGGTTTTTTTTGATTTTTAGTCATTACTAAATTAATAATTCAAAATTAAAGATGATATTTAGTTCAAATAAAATAATAAAAATAATAAAAAAAAATATTGGGATTACTTTTCTTTTCTTATTATTGTTAATTACGATTTCAAGCACCAATATCTATAACAAAAAAAAAGTATTAATAAATGAAAATTACAAAAATTTAATAAATAATATTTATTTCCAAAAAAGTATTAACCAAATTTTTGACAATCTAGTTCCAAGATATAAAAATATTGATCATAAAATTTCTAGTGGTGAAACGTTTGATAAAATTTTAAATAATTATTCAATACCACATAAAGAAATTAATCAGATCAAAAAAAAATTAAATTCAGATTATGATATAAATAATCTTAAACCAAATCTTGAAATAAAAATTACTATTGATCAATCAAATAATAAAAAAATTACTTCTTTTTTATTTCCAGTCTCTAGAACAGAAAAGATTCGATTAACAAGAAATCTAGATAGTAATTTTTTTGAAAAAAAAATAATTATTACAAATTTAAATAAAAAAATTATTTTTAAGGAAGGGAAAATTACACAAAGTTTATATAAAACAGCTATTGATTTAAAAGTTCAACCAAACGTGATTATTGAGTTTGCAAGAATTTATGGATTTCAAGTAGATTTTCAAAGAGATATTAGAAAAAATGATAATTTTCAAATCATGTACGAAGTATTTGAAGATGATGATAGCAAAGTATTTGAAACAGGTAATATAATTTTTGCAAATCTAAAACTAAGTGGAAAAAACAATGCATTATATTATTTTGAAAAAAAAGGAAGTGAAGGACACTATGATGAAGGTGGTAAGAGCGTTGAAAAAGCATTGATGAAAACTCCTATTAATGGTGCAAGACTTTCATCTGCTTTTGGAATGAGAAAACATCCTATAGATGGTTTTAATAAGATGCATAAAGGAACTGACTTTGCTGCACCAATGGGTACTCCCATTATGGCATCTGGAAGTGGACTTATAACGAGAGCAAGATGGTGTGGTGGTGGTGGAAATTGTATTAAAATAAAACATAATTCAACTTATGAAACTATTTATGCCCATATGAAAAATTTTGCTAGAGGAATAAAAGAGGGAATAAGAATAAAACAGGGCCAGATAATTGGTTATGTCGGGTCGACTGGAAAATCTACAGGTCCACATCTACATTATGAAGTGGTTGTAAATGGAAAAAAAGTTAACTCTCAAAGATTAAAGTTACCTTCCGGCAAAACTCTTAAAGGAAAAGAAAGAGAAATATTTGAGGTAGAAAAAATTAAATTAGATGTTTTAAAATCAGAATTAATTATTGGATAAAATTAACTAGCAGCAACTTTCTTTTCAACTACTTTTTTATCTATACTTTTTGCAACTTTTTTAACTTCAGGTTTAAGCACTTCTTGTTTGACCGTTTCAGCTTCAGTTTTAACAGCTTCAGTTTTAACAGCTTCTTCAACTTTTTTTTCTGAATCCACTGGCTTAATAGTTACAGTTGCAGATGAATTTACTCTAGCTATTCTAAGGCTTTCTTGCTCATTTTGAACTCTTGTAAAATGATCCGCATGTTGAAAATAATTTTCAGATAAAATTTTATCTTCATTAGCTAAAGCTTCTCTCGCTAAATCATTGTATTTTTCAATAAGTTTTACGGCATTATGATTATTTCTACCTGGAACTTTTCTTTGAAAATTATCATTGTTAGAGAATTTTGACCCTTCATTGTTACTTCTAAATGGAGGTCTTCTATTATTATTGCTTCTAAATGGAGGTCTTCTATTGTTATTACTATTATTGCTTCTAAATGTTACCATAATATTTTTTTCAATTTAAATTTTAGTGCTGATTATACAGCGGTCATTATTTCCATAATCTTTTATGGCTTTGTTAACGTAAAAACCTTCTTCTTTTAATATTTTTATAACTTTATTTTTTTGATTAAAACCTATCTCTAAAATAAATTTACCATTTTTCTTAATCAGAATGCTTGCCTTATTGATTACTTTCCTGATTTTTGAAAAACCATCAAACCCACCACTTAAAGCTAACTTTGGCTCAAAATTAACTACATCTTTTTCCAAATATTTTAAACTTAACTGTTTAATATATGGAGGGTTTGAAACAATTATATCATATTTGCCATTATTAAAATTGTCAACACTTGAGTGAAAAAACTTTACTCGATTAGTTAAGTTTAGTTGTTTTGTGTTAAATTTGCTTACATTTATACTTTTTTTAGAAATATCTATTCCAGTTCCATAAAAATTAGATCTCTCTTTTAGTATGGATAAAAGAATGCATCCAGATCCAGTTCCAATATCGAGAACTTGTAATTGAACATTTTTTGAATAAATCTTTAAAACTTGTTCTATTATAAGTTCACTATCAGGTCTTGGAATTAGCACATCTTTATTAACAAAAAATTCATCTTTCCAAAACTCTTTTTTATTTATTAAGTAAGCTATTGGTTCACCTTTTTTTCTTCTTTCAATTAAAGTTTTAAATTTTTGTAATTGTTCTGAGTTCAAAATTTCTTTAGGATTTAAAATAATATGTTTTTTATCTCTTTTAATCGAGTTAGATAATAATATCTCACTATCAAGTTGAGGATTGGCTATCTTATTTTTTTGCAGGATATTTATTCCTTCATTCAGAATATTTTCTATATTCATTTTAGTTAAGGTTGCTCAATTTTTCTTCTTGTGCTTGCAGCGTTAAGCTTTCTACCATTTCATCAAAGGCTTCACCTTCTAAAAAAGCTTCAAGCTTATGTAAGGTTAGATTAATACGATGGTCTGTTACTCTTCCTTGTGGAAAATTGTATGTTCTAATTCTTTCAGAGCGGTCTCCTGTTCCTATTTTACTTTTTCTATCTTCTGATCTTTCACCTTCTATTCTTGATCTTTCTAATTCATAAAGTCTTGATCTTAAAATTAACATCCCTTTTGCTTTATTTTTGTGTTGTGATTTTTGATCTTGTTGAGATACAGATAGGCCTGTCGGAATATGAGTAATTCTCACAGCACTATCTGTTGTATTAACAGATTGTCCACCTGGGCCACCAGCTCTAAACACATCAATTCTTAAGTCTGAATCATTTATCTTTATATCAACCTCTTCTGCTTCCGGCAGTACGGCCACTGTTGCAGCAGAAGTATGAACTCTTCCCTGAGTTTCTGTATCCGGAACCCTCTGAACACGATGAACTCCACTTTCATACTTTAATGTTGAATAAATATTTTTTCCTCTAATTGATGCGATAACTTCTTTCAGCCCCCCCGCTTCACTCTGGGACATGCTTATTAATTCTAATTCCCATTTTTTTTGATGACTAACTTTTTCATACATCTTAAAAAGATCTGCAGCAAATAAACTGGCCTCTAATCCTCCCGTACCTGCTCTAATTTCTATAATTGCATTTTTTTTATCTGCTTCATCTTTTGGTAATAAAAATAGTTTTAATTTTTTTTCTATGGATTCGTTTTCTAATTTTAAATCTTTTAATTCTACTTCAGCCATTTCTTTAAATTCATTATCACTACTAGAATCACTTAATATTTTCTCTAGATCTTTTTTTTCTCCCTCGTAAGAAAAATATTTTCTAGCATCAACAATTACATCATTTAAATCTGAGTATTCTTTTGATTTTTCAGCAAAAAGTTTTTTATCCACTTCACCTGATGATAATTCTTTCTCCAAAATAGAATGCTTAGATATTAAATCTTCAATAGTTTTTAGAGGTATCATTGTATTTATAATTTTTTATCAAGTTCAGCAGCTTTTTTTTCAACTTCACTTACAACTCTTGATATTATGTCTTCTGATAAAACTTTTTCACTTTGAATGCCAGATAAATAAAGCATATTGTTACCCTTACCACCTCCGGTTATTCCTATATCTGTCATTGCTGCTTCTCCAGGTCCATTAACCACACAGCCAATAATTGATAATGTTAAAGGTGTTTTGATGTGAGCTAGTTTATCTTCTAATGTTTTTACTGTATCAATTACTTGGAATGCTTGTCTTGCACATGATGGACAAGATATAATTTTTACACCTCTATTTCTTAAGTTAAGTGACTTTAATATTTCATTACCGATTTTAATTTCTTTAACAGGATCGTCAGACAAAGAAATTCTTATAGTATCACCTATTCCATCCATTAAAAGTGAGCCAAGACCTATTGATGACTTAACACTGCCCGATACAAAACCTCCGGCTTCTGTGATTCCTACATGCAGTGGATAATCTGTAACTTTTGATAGTTGACGATACGCAGCAATAGATAAAAAAATATCTGAAGATTTTACACTTATCTTAAAATTAAAAAAATCTTGATCTTCTAAAATCTTAATATTCCTCTGTGCACTTTCAACTAAAGCTTCTGGACATGGTTCCTTATATTTTTCTAAAATATCTTTTTCAAGAGAGCCAGCGTTAACACCTATTCTAATAGAGCAATCATTATTTTTAGCAGCACTAAGCACATCATGTATTTTTAATTTATCCCCTATATTGCCTGGATTAATTCTTAAACATTTTGCTCCATTTTCAGCCGCTTCTATCGCTCTTTTATAATGAAAATGAATATCAGCAATTATTGGGACAGATACATGTTTTGTAATCTCCTTAAGAGCTAATGAAGACTCTTCATCTGGGCACGAAACCCTAACCAGATCAGCACCCTCTTCATGAATATCATTAATTTGTTTTATTGTGGCCTTAATATCAGTTGTTAAAGTGTTGGTCATAGATTGAACAGAAATAGGATTATCTCCACCTATTTTTACATCACCAACATTTATAATTTTTGTTTTTTTTCTATGAATGTCTCTAAATGGTCTTAAGCTCATAAGTTAATCTAACTTAAATTCTTTGTGAAGCACTGCTACTGCTTTTTTTATCTGTTTATTTGAAATTAAAACTGAAATTTTAATTTCAGAAGTTGAAATAACCATGATGTTAATCTTTTTTGAGGCCAATGCTTGGAACATTCTATAGGTAATTCCTGGTGTTGTAATCATACCAACACCAATAATAGATACTTTCGAAACATTATTATCATAAGTAAATTTTCTAAATGAAATTTTTTTATTTTGTTTAATTATTTTTTCTGTTTTTTTTAAATCCTCAGATTTAATTGTAAAAGTTAAGTCTGTTTCTTTTCCATTTAAAGAAATGTTTTGAACTACCATATCAACATTAATTTGATTAAGTGATAATGGTTTAAAAACAGCAGCTGCTACTCCTGGTCTATCCTTAACACCCACAATCGTAACTTTAGAATCATTTTTTGTAGAAGTAATTCCAGTTATTATTTGATTACTAAAGGTTTTTTTTGCACCAGTTATTAATGTGCCCTTCTTTTTTTGAAATGAAGATTTAACTGAAAAATTAATATTATTTAGTTTTGCATCTTGTACAGAAGTAGGCTGCATAACCTTAGCACCTAGCGATGCCATCTCTAACATTTCATCGTAGGAAATTTTATGAATTTTTTTAGCTTTCGAATGATTTCTTGGATCAGTAGTATAAACGCCATCTACATCAGTGTAGATATCGCACACATCAGTATTAAAAAATTTTGCCAACATTATCGCCGATGCATCAGTTCCACCTCTTCCTAGTGTTGTAATCCTATTTTCTAAATTAATACCTTGAAAACCAGTTATGATAGGTATTCCACCAGATTTCATGAAACTAAGTATTTTTCCTTTATTGATTTTGCTAATTCTTGAAGAGCTATAGGGTCCTTCTGTAATAATTGGTAGCTGCCATGACATCCATGATCTAGCTTTAAAACCAAGGTGTTTTAATCTACCGGCAATTAACGCACAAGTTGCTTGCTCTCCTGTTGCTAATAAAACATCATATTCTGCTGCATCAAAGCTATTACTTAATTCTTTTGTTTTTTTTATTAATTTGTTAGTTGTACCACTCATCGCAGATGAAACTACAATAACTCCCATTTTCTTCTTTTTATAAGAGGAAATAATTTTTGCTACGTTCTTTATTCTATCTATGCTTCCAACAGAAGTTCCACCGAACTTTAATACAACAGTTTTCATTGATAATTTTGTAATTTATAATTGATAAAATACATCTTAATTGTTATGTCCACAAGTGATCTATTATGAATTCAATAAATAAAAAAGAAATTGAGAAATTTTCCAAAATTGCTGAAGAATGGTGGGATCCTAATGGTAAATTCAAACCATTACATAATTTTAATCCAATAAGAATTAGATATATAAAAGAAAATATTATCAAGGATTTTAAGATTAGATCGTCTGATAAACCCCTAAAAAATATTAAATTACTAGATATTGGTTGTGGTGGAGGGTTATTATCTGAGCCAATGTACAGACTAGGAGCAAATGTTGTTGGTATTGATGCATCAAAGAAAAATATTGAAGTTGCAAAATTTCATGCAAAAAAAAATAACCTTAAAATTAATTATAAAGTTGCATCTCCAGAGATGTTAAAAAATAAAACAAGATTTGATGTAATTTTAAACATGGAAATAGTTGAACATGTTAATGATATAGATTTTTTCATTAAAGAAAGTTCAAAATTATTGAAGAAAAATGGAATAATGTTTATTGCAACCCTTAACAAAACATTAAAATCTTATGTATTCGCAATAGTAGGTGCTGAATATATTTTAAAATGGTTGCCAATTGGAACACATGATTGGGAAAAATTTGTTAAACCTAGTGAGCTAATACGCATAAGCAAAAAAAACAATCTATCTCTTAAAAAATTAGATGGAATGAATTTTAATATATTAGATAATAGCTGGAAAATAACAGGTGATACTTCTGTTAATTATATTACAAAATTTATAAAAAATTAATTCGTAGTATTTTTTATCCAAGGTAGTATTTCTGTTTTTATACCCTCTTCATTTAACTCGGTAAGTTTTTTTTTTGATGCGGTACCATAAATACCTTTGGCTCTTTTTTTATTCTTATAATGTAGAGACCTTGCCTCATAGGCAAAATTTTCTCCAACATATTCAAAATTTTTTTTTATAAATTCTTGATATTTAGAAATTGTTTTTTTTATTTCTCTATATTTTTCACCAGATGAATTGATATCTCTCAAATTGTTTTTTGACGTGCTTACACTAGGAGACATCAAAGCTTTCCCAACATTTAAGGAATTACAAAAATGACAATTTAAGAATTTTTTCTTTTTAAGTTTTTCATATTCTTTAGACGATGAAAACCAACTATCAAAAGTAGTTTCACAATCTTTACATATGAGCTTGTATTTGATCATGAGTTATAGTTAATAATTAATAAAGTTAATTCAATATCAAATTAGCTTCTATAATCAGCGTTAATCTCAATATATTTTTTTGTTAAATCCATTGTGTAGGCAGTAAAGTTTTTTGAGCCCATATTTAAGTTTACTGAAATATCTATTAATTTGTCTTTCATATAATTGGCTACTTCATTTTCTTTGTAATTTTTAAAAATTTGTCCTTTTTCTATAATTTTTATACCACCAAAGCTTATTGATAACTTTTTTAAATCTATTTTCACTCCAGATTTACCTATAGCCATTACTATCCTACCCCAATTTGGATCTTCTCCAGCAATGGCTGTTTTAACAAGATTTGAATTCGCAATAGAAAAAGCTATTACTCTTGCTTCTTTCTCATTTTTTGACTTAGCTATATTGATTGTAATAAATTTAGTAGCTCCCTCACCATCTTTAACTACTCTTTTTGATAAATTTAATAGTACCGAATGCAAAGCTTTATCAAAACTAAATATCTTTTTATCATTAATATTATTAATGATTGGATTTTTTACTTTTCCTGTTGAAAAAATAGAAACCATATCATTTGTACTAGTGTCGCCATCGCAAGTAATTGCATTGAAGGTTGTATTGATATTTTTTTTTAATAGTTTGCTTAAAATATCGTTTGAAAGATCTGCATCTGTAAAAACATAACCCAATGTTGTTGCCATGTTTGGGAAAATCATTCCTGACCCTTTAGCAATTCCATAAATCTTAACATTTTTATTTCCTATTTGGCATTCCTCCATGGCAATTTTTGGCTGCAGATCTGTTGTCATTATACCTAATGCAGCTTTCATCCAGATAAATTTATTTTGCGTATATTTAATTTTTTTGATTAACCCTGGAATATTTCTTTTAATTTTTTCAGTTGGATATTTTTCTCCTATTGTCCCCGTGCATCCAAAAAGAATTTCATTTGATGATATCTTTTTTGGAGAGTCCTCATCTTCAGTTTGTTTTTTTGTTAACTGTAATGCTGTTTCTTCTGCTATTTCTTTTAAACCCTTGTACCCATCTAGTCCCGTAAATGCGTTGGCATTTCTAGTGTTAACAATTAGAGAGCTTATTTTTTTACTTTTTATATTTAAGTTCCATTTAATATTCTCTGAAACTATTTTTGATTGTGTATAAACGGAGGCATAGTTTGCTCCATCTCTAAAATAAAACATGACCAAGTCATCTCTAGGTTTATTGTATAAATTTGCACAAATAGTGGATATTGAAACTCCATCCAAATGTTCTAAATCTTGAAAGTCACTATTTTTTGACTTTAAATTTAGAGAGTTTATAAAGTTTTTAACGTTTATTGGCATGTATTTAAAATATTTATTTAATACTTATATTAAAAGTTATAATTAATTATATACCAGAAAATTAGATGCTTAATCCCTTAAATTTTATCAAAAAGTTCATTAAATCTAGCAATCAAAAAGAGCTCGATAGAATTAACAAAATAGTTGTAAAGGTTAACTCCTTGGAGGCTACTGTTAAAAACCTTCGTGATGATGACTTTCCTAAAAAAACTACAGAATTGAAAGATAGACTCAATAACGGTGAAAATCTAGATGCCCTATTGCCTGAGGCTTTTGCACTTGTAAGAGAGGCTTCTAAGAGAACAAGAAATGAGAGACATCATGATGTTCAAATACTTGGAGGCGTTGTGCTTCATGAGGGGAAAATTGCAGAGATGAGAACTGGTGAAGGTAAAACTTTAACAATAAGTCTTGCTGCCTACTTAAATGCCTTGTCAGAAAAAGGTGTGCATATAGTTACTGTAAATGACTATCTTGCAAAAAGAGATTCACAGGAAATGGGGGAGATATATAAATTTTTAGGATTAACTTTTGGTTTTATAAATAATGACCAGGATGATCTTGAAAGAAAAAAAAATTACAATTTTGACATTACATATGCAACTAATAGTGAACTAGGTTTTGATTATCTTAAAGATAATATGAAATTTTCAAAAGAACAAATGGTTCAAAGAGAGCACGTTTATGCTATTGTTGATGAGATAGATTCTTGTTTAATTGATGAGGCCAGAACTCCACTTGTAATATCGGGAGCAGCTGAAGACAAAACAGAACAATATCTTGCGATTGACAAGTTTATAAAAAGATTATTACCAGAACATTATGAGATCGATGAAAAAGATAAAAATATATTACTTACAAATGAAGGAATAAATAAAGTGGAAAAAATATTTTCGGATGCAGGAATCCTAAAAAATAATAACTTTTATGATCCTGAAAACTTAAGTTTAGTTCACCATGTAAATCAATCTTTAAGGGCTCATCATTTATTTGAAAAAGGAAGAGATTATATTGTTAAAGATGGAGCATTAAAAATTATTGATGAACTTACTGGTAGAATACTAGAAGGAAGAAGATTTGGAGATGGCTTACACCAAGCGCTTGAAGCTAGAGAAAGAATAGATGTTCAGGCTGAAAATCAAACTCTAGCATCAATAACTTATCAAAATTATTTCAAACTCTATAATAAAATTTCAGGATGTACTGGAACTGCAGCAACTGAGTCTGAGGAATTTTATGAAATATATAACTTGCTTGTAGTCATCATTCCTACAAATAAAGAAATGATTAGAAAAGATTGGAATGATCAAATTTTTAGAACTGAAGAAGAAAAAAATAAAGCCATCATTGAAAAAGTTCTCGAGTGTCATAAACAAAGTCAGCCAATATTAGTTTTTACTTCTAGCATCAATAAATCAGAAATTTACTCAAAACTACTAAATGATGAAAAAATTAAACATGTTATTTTAAATGCAAAAAATCATGAAAATGAGGCTGAAATCATTGCAAATGCTGGAAAAATGAATTCAGTTATAATCACAACAAGCATCTCGGGTAGAGGTGTTGATATTCAGTTAGGTGGGAAAAAAGGAAGTCAACCTGATGATGAACTTTTAGAAAATAAAAATAAAATAAAATCACTTGGTGGACTATTTGTTATTGGCACAGAAAGGATGGAGTCCAGAAGAGTTGATAACCAAGCCAGAGGAAGAGCTGGTAGACAGGGCGATGAAGGAAGTTCAATTTTTTATGTTAGTTTAGAAGATGACTTAATGAGAATTTTTGGTTCCGAGTCTATGAATAATATTCTTCAAAAACTAGGTCTAAAAGATGGGGAAAGTATTGATCACCCCTGGATTAATAAGGCACTTGAGAGAGCACAACAGAAAGTTGAGGCCAGAAACTTTGATATAAGAAAAAATTTATTAAAATTTGATGACGTTTTAAATGACCAAAGACATGTAATATTCTCTCAAAGAAATGGCGTAATGAATAGTGAAAAAGTTTTTGATTATTCGGATGAATTCCTATCTGAAATTATTAGTCATTTGATCACTTTAAAAACACAAAAACTATCAACTGCTAAAAATAATGAATTTAACAATCAACTAAAAACTTTACTAGGAAAAAGTGTTGATGATAATGAATTCAAAAGTGTCACAGAATTAAGAGATGAAAAGTTCAAAAATAAAATTAATTCTAAATTTTTAGAAGCAAGAAATGAAAGAATTAAAATGTTGGATGAAGGAAAAGCAAAAGATGTTGAAAAAAGAATTTTTCTTCAGTGCATAGATTTAAACTGGAAGTCACATATTCAATATCTTGAACAACTGAGACAAGTTATTGGCTTAAGATCTTATGGTCAAAGAGATCCATTAGTTGAGTATAAAAAAGAAGCTTTTTTTCTTTTTGAAAACCTATTGAATAAATTAAAAATGGATTTTGTTAAGATTTTAATCAATTTAAATATAGTTCAAGAGCCTACTCAAGAAAAAGAGTCTCCTGAAACAACCAAAATTGATCCAAAATATATTGGGAAAAAAATAAGTAGAAATGAACCCTGTCCATGTGGCTCTGGGAAAAAATATAAAAAATGCTGTGGTGCTTTATAAAGAAAATACTAAATAGCCCAATAAAACTATTAATCCAATTGTAGCTACTAAATTTAACTTAGATCGAAAGAAATTTTTAACAAACATATTAACCTTGTTTTCCTTCATGGTAAGTGTGCTTAAATCATCTAATTGATTTACGAATCCTTTAGATCTTCCAATAGTCAAAAATTTATTTTTTCTATGATTAAAAATTTCTTCTCCACTCATATTAAAAAATTCACTCAAATTTTTTTCAATTGATTTTCTTACGTTATCTAATATTAGGTCTCTATCTCTATGAGCGCCACCAATTGGCTCTGGAATAATTTCATCAATTACTTTTAGTTCTAAGAGGTCTTTTGAAGATAATTTCATGGCTTTTGCTGCCTCTAAAGTTCTTTTGGGATCTCTCCATAAAATAGTGGCACAGCCTTCTGGAGATATTACTGAGTAAATTGAATTTTCTAACATGATTACTTTGTTAGAAGAAGCAAGTGCTATTGCACCTCCTGATCCACCTTCTCCAATAACAATTGCAAGTGTTGGGACATTTAACGACATGCAGCACTCAATTGACCTAGCAATTGCCTCTGCTTGGCCTCTCTCTTCTGCACCTACGCCAGGATATGCTCCGGGTGTATCTATAAAAGAAATTATTGGAATATTAAATTTGTTGGCTAATTTCATTAATCTAATTGTTTTTCTATAACCCTCAGGCCTCATCATTCCAAAATTTCTTTCAATTCTACTTTCAAGGCTATCTCCTTTTTCTTGGCCAATAACTAAAACTGATTTCTCATTAAATTTTGCAAATCCTGCTAATACTGACTTATCTTCTCCATAAAATCTATCTCCCGACAATGGAATAAAATCCTTAAATAAATTATCAATAAAAAATTTTGCTTTAGGTCTATCTTCATGCCTTGCAACTAGAGTGGTTTGCCAAGGATCTAGGTTAGAGTAAATTTCTTGCAGCTTATTATCTATTTCTTTTTGAGACTCAGAAATTTTCTTTGTGTCTACTTCCGAAAGACCATCTTGATCATAAGGGTCTTTAAGTTTGTCTATTTCTATCTCTAGGTTTTTAATATCTGTTTCAAAATTTAAATAATTTTTCATGTGATTGTTTAATTATTAATTAATTAAGAAAAAAGGCAATAAAATGTTTTAAATAATTTATATTTGACATAATTCTATTAAGAGGTAGTCTGAATTAATATCGGGAGAGACTATTCAATAATAGCGCCGAAGGAGCAACCACCCCGGAAACTCTCAGGCAAACGGACCGATAATAAACATAACACTCTGGAAAGAGATTTATCTCGCCGATGGAGCAAAACTCTCAGGCAAAAATACAGATGGGGTAAAATGAGTGCTATGAAAGAACAATATACAAAAATACACAATCTATCAGTTTCTAATAAATTGCTTAACTTCGTTAATGAAGAATTGCTTAAAGATACAAATATTTCTTCAGAGAAATTCTGGGAAGGCTTTGACAGGGTAGTTCATGAATTAGCTCCAAAAAATAAAGACCTATTAGAAGTAAGAGAAGATTTACAAAAAAAAATAGACTATTGGCATATTGCAAATAGGGGCAATGAAATAAACTTAGAGGAATATAAAAAATTTTTAAAAGAAATTGATTATTTAAAAGAAGTAGGTCCTGATTTTAAGATCAAAACAGATAATGTTGATGAAGAAATAACTAGTATTGCTGGACCACAATTAGTTGTTCCTATTATGAATGATAGATATGCATTAAATGCTGCTAATGCTAGATGGATGAGTTTGTATGATAGTTTGTATGGTACTGATGTAATCGAGCAATCTGAGGATAGTGTATCACAAAGATATGATCCTCTAAGAGGAGAAATGGTTATAAAATATGGAAGAAATTTTTTAGAAAGATATTTTCCTTTAGAGAATATAATTATGGGATGGGCAAATATAACTGGCTTTAAAATAGAAGATGGTTCACTTATAATTTGTAAAGATAACCAAGAAACAAAGCTAAAAGATAAAAGTAAATTTATAGGCCACAGAGGTGAAGCTAATAATCCTTCTGCAATAATTTTAAAAAATAATAATCTTCATATAGAAATAATTATAGATCCAAAGGCATTTAGTGCAATACAAGATCCTGCTAAAATTAGTGATATTATTGTTGAAGCAGCAGTTTCAACTATTTGTGACAATGAAGATAGTGTTGCTGCAGTTGATGCTGATGACAAAATAATTTGTTATCGTAATTGGCTTGGACTTATGAAGGGTAATTTAAAATCAATATTTGAAAAAAATGGTAAAACTTATGAACGTAAATTAAATCCTGATAGGAGCTATATTTCTAAAGACGGAAAAGGATTAAAATTACATGGAAGAAGTTTATTGTTAATAAGAAATGTTGGACATCTTATGACTAATTCTGCAATTCTTTTAAAAGATGGTTCTGAAATTCCAGAGGGAATTATGGATGCTTTCATAACTTCAGCAGCATGTCTTCATGATATAAAGAAAAAAAGTAATTCAAGAAGTGGGTCTATATATATTGTTAAACCAAAAATGCATGGTCCAGATGAGACTTCATTTACAGATTTAATTTTTTCTAAAGTTGAAGAAGTTTTAAAATTAGAAAAAAATACTTGTAAAATTGGTATTATGGATGAAGAAAGAAGAACTTCTTCAAACTTAAAAGAGTGCATTAGGACACTTGAAAATAGAGTATTTTTTATTAATACAGGATTCTTAGATAGAACTGGAGATGAAATGCACACTTCAATGGAGGCTGGCCCTATGATTAAAAAAGGAGATATGAAATCTTCTAAATGGATAGGCGCTTATGAAAATAATAATGTTGATATTGGTCTACAATGTGGCCTATCAGGTAAAGCTCAAATTGGTAAAGGAATGTGGGCTATGCCTGATAAAATGACTGAAATGATGAATCAAAAAACTGGTCATTTGATGGCTGGAGCAAATTGTGCTTGGGTTCCCTCACCTACAGCAGCAGCTCTACATGCTTTGCATTATCATGAAATAAATATTTTTGATAAACAAAAAGAAATTCAAAAAAGAGAATCAGCAAAACTTGATGATTTATTAACAGTACCAGTAGCGAATAGACCAAACTGGTCAATGGAAGAAATTAATTCTGAAATTTCAAATTCTGCACAAACCCTTTTAGGGTACGTTGTAAGATGGATAGATCAAGGAGTTGGTTGTTCGAAAGTTCCTGATATTAACAATATAGGATTAATGGAAGATAGAGCAACTTTAAGAATTTCATCGCAACATATTGCTAACTGGATTCATCACGATATTTGTACAAAATCTCAAGTAATGGAAATAATGAAAAAAATGTCAAAGATTGTTGATGATCAAAATAAAACCGATTCTAAATATGAAAAAATGTTTAATAACTTTGATAGTTCTATTGCTTTTAAAACAGCTTGTGATTTGATTTTTAAAGGTAAAGAACAACCTTCTGGTTATACAGAACCATTATTACATCTAAATCGATTATTAAAGAAATCTAGTCAGAATTAGTTTTTATTCCTGTTCTGTTTTTAAAAGCTGAATATAAAGTTCCATCATCAAGACTTTCTATTTCACCACCAACAGGTAGTCCTTGAGCAAGTTTTGTAACCTTAGTATTAGTTTTTTTTAAACTATCCTCTATGTAATAAGCTGTAGTTTGACCTTCAACTGTTGCACTTGTTGCAAGTATAACTTCTTCAATATTTTCTCTTGAAACTCTTTCTACTAATGAATTGATTAAAAGATCCTCTTTTCTCTGACCAGCAGAGGAAATGGTTCCACCAAGAATATGAAAGTAACCTTTATAAATATTCGAGTTTTCAATTGACCATTGATCCGCAATATCTTCAACTACACATATTTTATTATATTTTTCTTTTGAATTTTCACAGTTATTGCAGCCTAAGGAATTAGATTTTAAAGTACCACAAGATTGGCACCTAATAACATTTTTATAAACTTGCGCCAGGGTATTTGCCATTGGCTTTACAAGTTCATCTCTATTATTAATAAGTTTTAAAACAATTCTTTTGGCAGATTTAGGACCTAAGCCAGGTAGTTTAGAAATTAATTTAATTAACTCTTCTATCTCATTAATATTTTGCATATTTTTAAAGTGGCCATTTAAAACCAGGAATACCAAATCCACTTGTTGACTTAGAAATTTCCTCAGATGTCTTAGATTTTAATTCTGATTTTGCATTGTTATGGGCAGCCACTATCAAGTCTTCAATTATAATCTTATTTTCTTTCAATATTTCATCCGAAAGATTAATTTTTATCATTTCATTTTCACCATTTAGAGTAACCTTTACAGAATTTGAACCAGATGTTCCTTCTACTTGAATGTTTTTTATTTTTTCTTGGCTCTCCTTCATTTTAGACTCTAATTCTTTTGCTTTATCTAAAATTTTTGTAAAATCAGTCATTCATTAATCTTCTTTTCTAGGTTTAACGTCAATAAGCTCTGCGTCAGGGAAATTTTTTAAAACATCTTTATAAATTGAAGAGTTTTTTACACTTTCGATCAGTTCTTTTTTTTGATTAATTTCTTCCTCTTTTTTAGATGGCTGCCCTTTGGTTTTACTGAGACTTATAATCCACCTTTCATTAGTCCATTCAAAAAGTTTTGTTGAAAGGTCTTTGATAAAATCTTTGTCTAAATCCTCATTAAATGAAATTTCAATTCTTTTATTTTCAAAACTTACAAGGTTAACGTTTTTTTCTAACTCATATTTTAATTTAATCTCCTTTTTAGAAGAACATGTTTTTAATAGATCATCAAATGAATTTATAAGACTGGGGTTTGTTTTAATGTTATTACTTTCTTTTTCTTTGATATCTTTTTCTTGAACGATATTTTTCATTTGACCTATTGTTTCTGCTTTATCTTTTATTCCAAATATATCTTTGTTTGTTTTATTTTGTGAAAAAGATGTTTGGTTTTCACTTTCAGCTAACGGCCTACTGTCTTTGTTATATTCGTCACTACCTTGTTTAATGCCTTTTAAATGAATTAATCTAATTAAGAACATTTCCATTGATAAATGTTGATTAGAAACAATATCAAGTTCCTCAAGAGTTTTAATAGTAAATTGCCAAAATAATATTAAAGTTTCATCATTAACTTTTTTTGAAAGATCTTTAATTCTATCAAATTCTTCATCATTTAATAAAAAATTATTACCATCTAGATTTAGTGAGTCGATATTTTTAAAATAATACAAGAGTTCTAAAAAATCATTAATAAAAATTTTTGGTTCAACACCCTGGTTATATATTTCTCTATAAGTGTTGAGAACTTCAGTTTCCTTACCTTCAAATATTAATTCAAACAAATCAATTAATTGGGACTTATCAAAATAACCAAATATTTTTTGTGCTGCTGTGAGATTTAATTCTTTATCATTATCTAAAGTAAGTAGAGCCCTATCAAGTAATGATAATGCATCTCTAACTGAACCTTCGGAGATTTTAACAATTAATTTAAGAGCATCATCTGATGCATTACCATTTTCTTTTTCTTTAATTTTCTTGATAAAATCAAACAATTCTAAAGATTTAATTCTAGATAAATCAAATCTTTGACAGCGCGAGACCACTGTAATTGGAATTTTTTTTATTTCTGTTGTTGCAAAGATAAATTTTAAATATTCTGGTGGCTCCTCTAAAGTTTTTAACAATGCATTGAATGCTTGTTTGCTAAGCATGTGCACTTCATCAATTATAAATATCTTATATTTAGCAGTAGTTGGGCCATATCTAGAAAACTCAATAAGGTCTCTTACATCGTCTACTCCTGTTTTACTTGCCGCATCCATTTCCAATACATCAATATGATTTGAATTAGAAATGGCATTACAATTTTCACAAAGTTCTTCTTTACACAAATTATCTATTCCATTTGAGCAATTTAAAGATTTTGCAACAATCCTTGCTGTAGTAGTTTTTCCAATTCCTCTAATTCCAGTAAAAAGATAAGCATTAGGCACTTTATTAGCCTTAATAGAATTAGAAATTGTTTCCACGACAACATCTTGTCCTATAAGATCATCAAATGTCTGAGGTCTGTACTTTAAAGCTAAAACTTTTGTATTTTTATTCATTTTATATAAAGGAGGCTAGAACCTGAATAACTGTCTCTACGACTGCTTCCGTTAAGATCTGGTCGGGTTCAAGCAGTATCCACCTCTAGCCTCCAAAACTATTATAACAGTAATGTTTTCTATTCTACAAGAAAAGTTTCTAAGTTATTTTTCTCTAAACTTATCAGCTTCAAAAACACCTAGTACGTGAAAATCTTGACAATGAAGTCCTAATTCTTCTAAAGATTTTTGCACTTTTAGATTTTCAATATGGCCTTCTAAATCACATAAAAAAAAGTATGACTCGAATGAATTTTGTTCTGGATAACTTTGAAGCTTTGTAAGGTTAATTCCATTTATCGCAAAACCACCTAATGATTGATATAGAGCTGCAGGCTTACTTTTCAATTTAAATAGGAAAGAAGTTATATATTTCTTGTCACCAAAATCAGGCTGTAAAACTTCATTACCCATTACCAAAAACCTTGTGGCATTACCCTCTTCATTCTCAATATTTTTTGAAAGTATTTTTAGATCATAAATTTCTGCACTCAAAGAAGAGGCAATTGCTGCTTCAGTTTTAATTTTAGTTTTTGAAATTGTCTCAGCTGAACCAGCAGTATCAGCACGAATATGCTCAACTAAATTATTTTTTTTAATAAATTTAGAGCATTGTGATAAGCCTTGAGAGTGAGAATAGACATCTTTTATATCACTTAAATTACTATCTGGTTGTCCTAATAAATTATGTTCAATTTTATGAAAATGTTCAGCATAGATATTCAGCCTATATTTGAAAATAAGATATTCGATTCCAATATTTCCTGTAATTCGATTTGATTCTGGAATTACCATTCTTGAATTTTTATCTTGAGATGTTTTTAAAAAACATTCATCAAATGTTTTACATGGAATTACTTCTGCTTTAGGATCTATTTCTAACGCTGCTAGATGTGAATATGCACCAAATGTACCTTGAAAATAAATTTTGCTCATTTTTATGATTTATATTCCATAATTTTTTTTATAGCCAGATAATCTTCTTTTGTATCTACGCCTATAGGAGAAAAATTTGCCAAAGCAACACTGATTTTCAAATTATTATCTAATGCTCTTAGTTGCTCTAATCTATTTTGCTTTTCACTTAATGTTTGATTCAGATTAACAAATTTTTTCAATATACTTGTTTTGTATGAATAGATTCCAATGTGATGATAAATATTTTTATTATTTTTTGAAAAACTATCTCTAGTAAAATTTAATGCTATTGGAAAATTATCTTTTTCTAGTTTTGACTCCGTAATAACCTTAACTACATTTTGATCATTTAACATTTTATCACTTTTAATTTTTGCTGCTAGTGTTCCAATTTCAGAATTGTTATTAATCATGAAGTTATTTAAATTTATAATATCATTTTTGTCGATATTTGGCTCATCTCCTTGTAGGTTTAGTATAAAATCAATGTCCTTAATGTTGAGTTTTTCATAAGCCTCAAAAATTCTATCTGTACCAGTCCTGTGAGTGCTGCCAGTTAAAATGGCTCTGCCTCCATTTTTTTCAACATCATCAAGTATTTCTTTATCTTCTGTTGCTACTACGACTTCACCAATTTTTGCTTCTTCTGCTTTTTTAAAAACATGAGAAATTATTGATAAATTATTAATTTTTAAAAGTGGTTTACCCGGCAATCTGCTTGCTGACATTCTTGATGGAATTAATATTAACGTTTTAGCCATTATAAGTTTACCAATTTGTGCGTCTAACGGACGCAAAATTAAAAATTAAAAATTAAGTATTTTTTTAATTATCATGTTATATCTGGAAAATAATAATAATTATATGGATTCGTTCGAGCTTAATAAAATTATTGCAGCAATTTTAATGGTTGTACTACTTGTAATCGGTTTAGGAAAAATTGCAGATAGTGTCTTTCATGTAAATAAACCAGAAAGCCCTGGGTATAAAGTTGAAGTAGAAGGACAACTAGCCTCTACAACATCTCAAGTTGCTGAAGTTGAAAAAAAAGTAGATATTACAGCTATAATGGCGCTAGGAGATGTTGCTTCTGGTGAGAAAATTTTTAAAAAATGTGCAGCATGCCACTCAATAAATAAAGGTGGAAAAAATAAGATTGGCCCGGCATTATACAACGTTGTTGGTAGAACAGTTGGCGGAGTAGATGATTATAAATACTCTAAAGCTTTAGCTTCATATGGTAAAGAATGGTCATTTGAAGAATTAAATGGATTTTTAAAAAAACCCGCTTCTTATTTAAAGGGAACTAAAATGTCATATGCTGGTTTAAGAAAAGAGAAAGACAGAGCTTCTGTAATTAAATATCTAAATCAAAGCAGTGACAGTCCTAAAGAGCTACCTTAATTTCCCAAAACAATACAATAAAATACTTTTTTGAACATGCACTCTATTCAGGGCCTGTAACCATACTTCAGAATTTTTTCCTAAAAAAACATCTCCTGTAACCTCATCTCCTCTTGGGAGACAGTGTAAAAAAGTTGTGTCATTTTTGGCAAAACTCATCAATTTTGAATTAATTTGGAAGTTTTTAAAATCTTTAATTTTTTTATTTTTATTAACTTTATCATTCAATGAAATCACCTTGTCTGAAAAAATTACATCAACATTTTTAACTGCTTTTTTAGCATCATTAAAAATATTAATTTTTCTTTTATTTTTTTTAACCCAATCTAATACAAATTTTTTAGGCTCATAGTTCTTAGGACAGCCAATGTTTAAGTTGAAAGAAAATTTAACTGAAGCAGCAATCAGGCTATTCAGAACATTATTTGAATCTCCAATCCAACAAATATTTAATTTAGAAATAGATTTTTTTTTAATTTCTTCAACTGTAAAAATATCTGATAGCACTTGAGTTGGATGAGATGATGGGCTTAAACCATTTATTACAGGTATCTTTAAGTATTTACTAAATTCTGCTATTTTTTCATCACTATCAGTTCTCAACATAAAACCATCTCCATAAGTTGATAAGATTTTGGCTGTATCTGCTAGACTTTCTCCACCTTTTCCTAAGTGCAATTCGTTAGCTTTAAGAGTTATAGTTCCTCCACCTAATTGTTTTATTGCAAGATAAAAACTCAATCGCGTTCTCAAACTTGCCTTTTCAAACATTTGAATAAGTAATTTACCTTTTAAAGGTTTATCTTTATCGACTTCTAGAGTGTTATAATTTTTTCTTTTTTGTTTTCTTTTTTTTGCATCAGTGATGATCTTTTTTAAGTCTGCTGAAGACATGTCTTTAAGGTTGATGAAATGTTTCATTTTTATTTATAAGTAGAACACACCTTTTTAATAATATTTATTGCTATATTTATTTCTTCTTTTTTGACATTTAGAGGGGGTAATATTCTGATAACATTCTCAGCTGCTCTAATCGTTAATAATTTATTATTCATTAGTTTCTGTATAAATTTTGTTTGATCATTATGAAGTTGTAGTCCTATTAGTAAACCAACACCTCTTACTTCTTTGATTACTTTAGGAAAATCTTTTCTCAATTTATTTAATTCTGAATGAAAGTATTTTGATAATTTTTTAACATTTGAAAGAAACCCTTTTTTTAATATTTGATCTAAAACAGCATTTCCAACAGACATAGCCAGTGGGTTACCACCAAATGTTGACCCATGAGTTCCAGCTGTCATTCCTGATGCTACTTTTTTATTCATTAAGACCGCACCCAATGGAAACCCACCTCCAATACCTTTTGCAATTGGGACAATATCAGGCTTAATCTTTGAATTTTCAAATGCAAAAAAATTTCCACTTCTACCAATTCCACACTGCACCTCATCTAAAATTAATAAAATTTTTTTCTTATCACAAATTTTTCTTAATTCTTTTAAACACCAATTGGGAATAGTTTTAATTCCCCCTTCTCCCATCACGGTTTCAACCATAATTGCAGCTGTTCTTTTTGTTATTTTTTTTTTAAAATCCTTATGGTTTCCAAATTCAAAATGATCAAACCCATCCACTTTTGGTCCAAAACCTTCCGTCATCTTCTTAGATCCGCTAGCATAAATTGTAGCTAACGTTCTTCCATGAAATGAATTTTTAACACAAAGAATTCTATTCTTTGAAGGTTGTCCTATTGAATAAAAATATCTTCTAGCAACTTTAATTGCAGCCTCTGTAGCTTCTGCTCCACTATTTTGAAAAATAATAAAATCTGCAAAAGTTTCTTTTGCTAATCTTTTAGCTAACTTTTCTCCCTCTGGAATAATAAACGCATTAGATACGTGCCAAAGTTTTCTAGATTGTTTATTAACTGCTTTTACTAAATATGGGTTTGCATGCCCCAAGGAATTAACTGCTATTCCCTGAACAAAATCTAAATATTTTTTTCTATTAGTAGAATATAAAAAACTTCCCTTACCGTATTTAAAGGAAATTTTTCTTCTATTATAATTTTTTGCTAAAGCGCTCATTACCTAAGATTTAATTTTATAACCTTTTTTGTAAAGAAGAAAAGCAACATACCAAATTAAAACACTTAGTATTGATAAATATATCAATCCTATATTTATTGACCCGTCTGACTTACCTAAAAAGCCATATCTAAAACCATCAATCATATAAAAAAATGGATTAATATGACTTATTGTTTGAAAAAATTGTGGAAGTTTATCTATTGAATAAAATACTCCAGATAAAAAACTTAGGGGTGTAATAACAAAATTAGTGACTGTTGCCGTATGATCAAACTTTTCAGCCCAAAGACCAGTAATAAAACCTAAGCTTCCCAAAATAAATGCTCCTAAAAAACCAAAGACAAAAATATATAAAATATTATATATTGGTATTTCAACTATTAAAGAAAAAACACCTATTGAAATTATAGCTATTAAAAAACTTCTTGTTAAGGCTGCTAGTATTATTGCCATTGATACTTCAAGTGCTGATAATGGTGCGTAAAGCATATCAACAATATTCCCTTGAATTTTTCCAATCATCAATGAAGAGACTGAATGACTGAATGATTGGCCCAAAATACTCATTGCAACTAGTCCTGGCGCTAAAAAACTCATAAAAGAATAACCAAGCACGTCTCCTCTATTATTTCCTAATGCCAAAGATAAAACTGATAAAAATAATAAACTTGATACAAGCGGAGATAGCAATGTTTGTTGCCAAACTACCATGAACCTATTGCACTCTTTAAGCCATAGGCTCTTAAAGCCAATCCAATTTACAAAGCCAAACTTTTTAACTCCAATATGATATTTTTTATTCAATTCAACCATAAGTAATCATATATAAATTTTAAAAAAAGATGTGTATAAAACAGAAAAATTCATTGTCTTTTTTTTAATGTTGTGTGATCTGTATATAGTTATAAAAATTAATTAACATACTAAATATAGATTATGAGCTGGAACGAAGAAAAAGTAGAAAAGCTAAAAGAACTTTGGGGCAAAGGCAGCACTGCAAGCCAAATTGCTGAAATAATCGGTGGTATTAGCAGAAATGCAGTAATTGGCAAAGCTCATAGATTAAATTTGTCATCAAAAATTAAAACTAGAAATGCATCTTCAAGTCAAAATTTTGATAATAGTTTGGAAGAAAACTCTTCCAAACAAAGAAGGGACAGAAAAAGCAAGTTTCAATCCTTAATTATTGAAAAGGATTTTGAACCAGAAAATCCTAAGAAATTAGAGGAACTAGATGAGAGCTCTTGTAAATGGCCTGTCGGCCATCCTGAAGAAGAATCGTTTTATTTTTGTGGACGATCATCTCTAAAAGATTTTTCATATTGCAAGCTTCATTTGCTATACGCCTATCAGCCAAAAGGAAGAAAAGAAGAGCCTGTGACTGACAAAGATGAAGAGACACCTCAGTATATTGATAAGAAAATTAATACTGCTTAATAATTTTTAAATTTAATTAATCTTAATTTTTTATTTCTTATTCTTTCTGTTAAACCCTCTGATCAGAGATTTTATGATTAGATATATTAGGAAAGAGAAAATTGAGAATATTAAAAAATAAATAATATTAATTATCATAAATAATCATACAATTTTAGTATAGGGAATTCTATTAAGAATTAGCAGGGTTATATTTTTTTGTAGAAAATTTCCCACCTTCTCTCCACATATAGCTATATTTTTCCACTTCATTATCAAATACTCTGGTACTTGGAACTCCAATATCAGCATTGGTTTGATATTTACCTGAAGAAACATTGTCATATTTTAAAAGTGTAAGCTGATCTATTGTTAGAAGTGGTTTTGGAAATAATTGAAATACTTTAGCAGACATAGTTGCTGCGAAAAGAGGTAATGGTACTAATAATCTTTTTTTATCTATTAAATGTAATAATTTTTTCAAAATTTCTTTTAAAGATAAGACATCAGGCCCAATACACTCTATAATTTTAGAGTAAATATTTTTAGAGACAACATGATAAATAGTATCTGTTAAGTCTGAACAATGTATCGGAGTAAATTTAGTTGATCCATTGTAATAAAGTGGGAAAAATGGAAGCCTACTTAGTAAAGTCATAAAAGACGTAGTAAAATTATCATCAACTGAATAAACTACAGAAGGCCTTAATATTGTTGCTAAAGGAAAATTTTTTTGAATATTAAGTTCACCGTCTAATTTACTTTTTGCATACTCTGAATCTGGTGCATTATTTATTCCTAATGCTGACAAATGAATAAATTGTTGAACTTTATATTCTTTACATAGTTTGGCTAAAATAGACGGAAAAATAGAGTGAATATTTTTGAAAGTATTACCCTTACCACTTTCATACAAGATACCAATTAAATTAATACAAATATCAGTTTGAGAGAAAAGCTTTCTAATTTTTTTTTCGTCAAAGATATTGGCTTCAACAATGTCTATGTAACCTGCGTTAGCTTGGGTTTTTATTGCATATCCTTTTTGATGAAGGTTTCTAGTAACCACAGTTACTTTATAATTATTTTTAGTAAGCTTTCTTATTAAATGACGACCTATTTGACCACTACCGCCAAAAATTAGACAATTTTTTTCTTTCATATATATATAATTAAAAATGAATATTGATATTAAACTTCACAAGAGTGATCTACCAGAAGATTTAGATTTAGGCAATATTATAGCAGTTGATGGAGAATTTATGGGTCTCAATGTTAAGCGTGATCCTTTATGTCTTATTCAAATATCAACTGGTAATTCTGATGCTCATATTGTCCAGCTTGATAGGGAAAAATATGATGCTCCAAACTTAAATAAAGTTCTTTCTGACGCATCAATCACCAAAATATTTCATTATGGTAGAGCGGACATGGCTCACATAAAATATTACCTGAAAACAGAAACTAATAATATTTTAGATACAAAAATTGCATCAAAATTAGCTAGATCTTATTCTGATAGTCACTCCCTAAAGACATTAATTAAAGAATTTATGAACGTAGATGTAAGCAAACAATTTCAAAGTTCAGATTTTGGAGGGGAGCTATCTCCAGCACAATTAAAATATTGTGCCAACGATGTTATTTATTTGCATAAAATTCATGAAGAATTAAATAAAATTCTCATAAGAGAAAAACGAATTGATTTATATAAGAGCAGTTTAACATTTTTAAAAACTAGAGTTGATCTTGATTTGGCTTTATTTAAAGACGATATATGGTCTCATTAAATGAAAAAAAGAAATTATAAAAAAATTGCAAAAAGTGTAATTGATCTTGAAATCAAAGCTTTAAAAAAATTAAAAAATTCAATTAATGATTCCTTTAGTGAGGCAGTAGAGTCATTAGCAAACTGTCAATCTAAAGTGATATTATGTGGAGTTGGCAAAAGTGGATTGATAGCAGCAAAAATTTCAGCAACACTTTCTTCTGTTGGAACACCTTCATTTTCATTATCGGCAAACGACTGTTCTCACGGTGATCTTGGTAGTATTTCAAAAAAAGATATTTTAATTTTGATAAGTTATTCTGGTTCCACAGAAGAGCTAAAAAATATTATAAAATATGCAAATCGAAATAAAATTATTCTAATAGGAATAATGTCTAAAAAAAATTCGATATTGTATAAAGCTTCTGATATCAAGCTCCTTATTCCAGAGGTAACTGAGGCAGGTCTTGGTATCGTTCCAACTTCAAGCACGATTAATCAATTAAGCATAGGTGATGCGTTGGCAGTTGCAGTTTTGAATAAAAAAAATATTAATAAAAAAGATTTTAAGAAATTTCATCCCTCTGGAAATCTTGGCGCACAACTTAGAACTGTTGAAGAATTAATGATTACAGGAAGCAAAATTCCATTCGTAAATGAAAGCTTAAATATGAAAAAAGCTTTACAAATTATTTCAAACAAAAAACTTGGTACTTTAATTGTTCAGAATAATAAGAAAATCACCACAGGGATAATTACAGATGGCCAAATTAGAAGGTTCAATGCAGTGAGCAATAATCTCCAATATCTTTCTGTCAAAATGGTTATGACCAAAAACCCTGCCAGCATCAATCAAGATACCCTTGCTGAAAAAGCTTTATCTATAATGAATACAAAGAAAATCACCTCGTTATGCATTCACAAAGATAAGAACAAAAAAAAGACTGTTGGAATTTTACATATTCACAACATACTTCAGTCAAACATTCATTAAATGAATAAAAAGACAGGACTACAAGCAGTAATGGTTCTTGTTATTATCATCATTTCATTATGGTTTTATTTAAAATACTTCACTAAGAATCTTGAAGATGTAAAGGAAACTCGCGTTATAGAAAAAATTGATGAAAATCAAAATAGCACCTCAACCTATATTGATGATATTAATTATGTTTCTTCTGACACTAAAGGAAATAAATATCAGATCACTGCAAAACAAGCTGAAATTAAAGTTGAAAATTCTGATGTAATGTTTTTAAGAAATGTTGTGGCTTTTATTTATATAAAAGATTCAGAAATGGTTAAAATTACTTCTAATTTTGGCAAATATAATTCAAAAAATTATGATACTATTTTTTCTGAAAATGTAATAGTTATTTACCCAGGTCATAAAATAACTGGAGAATACTTAGATTTTTCTTTTTTAAGCAATCTTGGGACATTTACTGAAAATGTTGTTTATATTGGAGAAAAAACAAATTTATTTGCTGATAAAATTGAAATGAATCTTACCACAAAAGACACTAAAATTTTTATGAGTGATACTGGAAAAAAAGTATTAATTGAAGGAACTAGATAATATGGGTGTAATTAAAAAATTTAGAATTAAATCTTTTAAAAACCCTCAGCCTCTAATCTCTCTAGAAAATATATCATTATCATTTGGTAAGAGAAAAATTTTAGATAATATAAGCTTTAAGATTAATCATGGACAAATTTTAGGAATGTTAGGACCAAATGGAGTTGGAAAATCGACAATTTTTAATTTAATCACAGGATTAATTAAACCTGACTACGGTAAAATTAAATTTGAAGGGATAGATGTTGTTGATTACCCAATTTATTTGAGAACAACGAAATTTAAAATTGGATATGTTCCTCAATACGGTGGTTATTTTAGTGATCTTACTTTATTGGAAAATTTAAAAGCAATAGCAGAAATTGTGATTAGTGATAAAAATTTAATTTATCATAAAATTGATCTGCTTATAGCTAAATTTGAATTAGACGCTATCAGAGATATAAAAGCAAAGTTTCTATCTGGTGGACAGAAAAAGAAGCTAGTAATTGCTCTAGCTTTATTAAGCGACCCAAAAGTACTCTTACTTGATGAGTGTTTCGCAGCGCTAGATGTTCTAACTATTAAAATGCTACAAGAAATTATTGTTAATTTACAAACAGAAAATAACATAACTATTTGTATTTGTGATCACCAAGCACGCGATCTACTTTCTTGTGTGGATGTTGCAGTAATTTTATCTAACTGTAAGATTGTAGCGCAAGGATCTCCTAATGAATTGATTAATAACACTGAAGCTAAAAATGCTTATTTTGGTGACTCTTTTAAATTCAATTAAAGTATGTCGAAAACACTAATAATTAAAAATAAAATAAAAAAATTTAATAAAAAGATACAAGTTAGTGGAGACAAGAGTTTAAGCATAAGATGGGTTCTTTTAGCATCTCAAGCAATTGGAAAATCAAAAGGTTACAACCTTTTAATGTCAGAAGATGTATTAGCTGCAATTGATAGCATCAAAAAATTTGGCATAAAAGTGAGGATGCAAAAAAATTACTGTGAAGTAGTCGGTAATGGAATTAATGGCTTTAAATATAAAAAAAACTTAACAATAGATGCTAAAAATTCTGGAACACTTGGTAGATTGATTCTAGGTCTTTTAATTAAATCTCCTAAAAAAATAAAAATAATTGGCGACAAAAGTTTGTCTAAAAGAGATTTTTCAAGAGTAACCATACCTTTGGAGAAATTTGGGGTAAAATTTTCTTATAAGATAAAGAATAAACTACCTTTAACAATTCTTGGTACACAATCAGCAGAAGGAATTGAGTATTTAGAGAGCAAAGGTTCGGCTCAATGCAAAAGTAGCATAATGTTTGCAGCACTAAATGCATCAGGAACAACTTCTATTAAGGCAAAAAAATCAAGGAATCACACAGAATTACTTTTTAAATATTTAAAAATTCCAATCAAAGTAAGAAAGACTAAAAAATTTGATTTTATAGATATTAAAAAACCAAAAAAAATTAATGCCTTCAATTATCAAATACCAGGAGACATAAGCTCAAGTGCTTTTTTTATGGTACTAACAACGCTTGCTGATAATTCAAAACTTTTAATTAAGAAAGTGAATATCAATCCTTCTAGAGTAGGAGTTATTACAATCTTAAAAAAAATGGGAGCCCAAATAACACTTAAAAACCAAAAAAATTATAAAGGAGAAAAAATTTCCGATATTCTAATAAAAAGTTCAAAAAAACTTAAAGCTATTAATTGTCCAGTAGAATTAAATAGTAGTGCCATAGATGAATTTTTAGTTATTTTTTTAATTGCAGCAAAAGCAAAAGGTATTTCTTATTTTAAAGACCTTTCAGAACTAAATCAAAAAGAAAGCCCGAGGTTAATTTGGGGCTCTAAAATTTTAAATATGATGGGCATAAAAACAGATTTAACAAAAGATTCTATTAAGATTTATGGGCAACCAAATCTAGACATAAAAAAAACAATAACTGTTAAAAACTATCTAAAGGATCATAGAGTTTTTATGATGAGTACAATTGCCGCTTTAACTCTTGGTGGAAAATGGAAAATTTATGATAAAGATTCCATAAATACTTCCTTTCCGTCTTTTTTAAAAATAGTTGAAAATATAAACCATCCATCTTAATGAAATTAAAAAAAAAAATTAAAATTGCAATAGATTCTCCTGCTGCTGCTGGTGCTGGTACTCAAGCAAAATTAATTTCCAAACATTTTAACTTATTTTATTTGGATACAGGAAAAATTTATAGATTAATTGCAAATATTAAACTTACTCAACCAAATAAGTATAGTCATGGCTTGATAAAAAAAAAGATGCTTAAATTAACCATGAAAGATTTACAAAATAAAAAATTATTATCAGATGAAGTTGGAACAATAGCGTCAATTATATCAAAAGATAAAAAAATAAGAAAACTTGTTCATGCATTTCAAATTAAAAGTGCTTATCACCCTCCCAAAAAGTATAACGGATCTTGTTTAGATGGAAGAGACATAACTTATAAGATAATTCCTGATGCTGATTTTAAATTTTTTATAATGGCAAATACTAAGACTAGAGCTTTAAGAAGATATAAAGAGTTTAAAGGACTTAATAAGAAAATATCTTTTAATGAAGTCCTAAAAAGTATCAAAAACCGCGACAAAAGTGACTATAATAGAAAAGTTTCACCCCTTATGAGAACTCGAGATTCGATCTTGATTAATACTACAAATTTAACTAAAAGATCATGCTTTTTAAAAATTAAACAAATTATAGATAGGAAACTAAAAGCTTAATGGAAATTTATAAAGACCTTTCAAACCCCGCCTCTAAAGAGTTCGAGCAACTACTAAATTCACAATTTACTAAAACAGCAAATCTTGAAGAAGGAAAAATCATTACTGGTGTAGTAAATAAAGTTACTGATAACTTTGTATTTCTTGAAGTACCTGGTTTGAAATCAGAGCCTATCTTAGATATCAATGAATTAAAAAGTATGGGCATGCTTGATAAGGCAAAAGTAGGTGAAAAAATTTCTGTTCTTCTTGAAAGATTAGAGGATAAAAAAGGTGAAGTGTTAGTATCAGCTTCAAAAGCTCAAAAAATTCAAGGTTGGGATAAGCTTGTTGAAGCTTATGAAAAAAATGAGCCTATCATGGGTAAAATTACCGGACGTGTTAAGGGTGGATGTATAGTTGAACACATCGATACTGGTTCTTTAATGTTTTTACCTGGATCTCAAATTTCAGACAAGCCATTAAAAGACATAAGTCATTTAATGAATGAGCCTCAAAAATTTGCGCTAATAAAATTAGATAAAGTTAGAGGAAACGCATGTGTTTCTAGAAGAGAAATAATTTCTTCATTTAAAAAAGAAGATAAAATTAAAATTGTTGAAAAATTCAAAGTTGGAGATTTAATTAAAGATGCTGAAGTAAAAGGCTACAGTTCATTTGGTTGTTTCTTTAGTGTTAACGGTGAACTTGATGTTTTAGTTCACTTACAAGAGATTTCTTATTCAAGAGTTAATCACCCTGATGAAGTTTTCACAATCGGTGAGAAACATGACCTTAAAGTAATCAGTGTTGATCTTGAAAAACTTCAAGTTGGTTGTTCAGTAAAACAACTTACACCAGACCCTTTTGAAAACATTTCAAATTACGAACTAAATAAAATCTATAAAGTAAAAGTAGTTAAGCTTATGGACTTTGGAGCTTTTTGTGAGCTTGAAAAAGGATTGTCAACTTTATTGCACTCAAGTGAATTAAGTTGGACTAAAAAAAATATTTCTGCAAAAAAAATGTTTAAGGTTGGAGATGAAGTTAATTGTGTAATCACTGAAATTGATAAAGAAAAAAGAAGAGTAGCAATATCACACCGTTTAACAACTGATAACCCTTTTGAAACGTTTGAAAAAACTTACCCAATTGGATCTGAAGTTGAAGGTGAAGTTGCAAGTAAAAATGAGTATTCTATTTTCTTAAAAGTTGATGGCTTAGATATTGATGCTTTCTTGCATTGTAATGATTTAACTTACCTAAATAATGGTGAGGAAGAATTAGCTAAATACAAAATTGGTGATAAATTAAAAGTTAAAGTTTTAGAAGTAAAAGCTGCAGAGCAAAAAGTTAGAGTTGGCTTACGTCAAACTCAACCAGACCCATTTGATTGGTTTAATGATAAGAAAGTTAAACAAGCTATTACTGTTAAAATTATTTCAACAGATAATAAAGGCCTTATTGTAAGACCAGAAGGTTGTGAAATGGATTTCATTATTAAAAAATCTGCAATAGCTATTAATGCTGCTGACGCAAGACCTGCTAGATTTACAGGTGGAGAAAGAATTGACTGTGCCATTCAAGAGTTAGATTTAGACAAGAGAAAAGCAACACTAAGTATTAAACTTTTAGAAGAAATTGATCGTAAAGTTGCACTAGATACTTATGGTTCTGAAGCAAGTGGTAAAAACTTACCTTTCTCATCATTATCTGATGATTTAGAGAAAAAGAAAAAAGAAGACGAATAAAAATTGGCTATTGTAAAATCAAAGCTTCTAAAACAACTTGCTAATAACTACCCAAATTTTTTAAAAAAAGACCTAGAAAAGTTTACTGACATTATTCTTACTGAAATAAAGCAGGCCCTTAAACGTGGAGATCGTGTTGAATTAAGAGGTTTTGGAATGTTTTCAACCAATATTCAAAAAGCAAGAATATCAAGAAATCCAAAAACAGGTGAAAAAGTAAATACACCTGAAAAAAAAACAATTCACTTTAAAATGTCTAAGGAAATGTTTAAAAAATTAAACAATGACGAATAAATATATCTTTGTTGCTTGTGACACATCAAGCCTAAAAGAAATAAAAAAAATAATTAATGACACAAAAACTAATAAGCTTCAAATAATTCCAAAATTTGGCTTACAGTTTTTTTATTCAAAAAATGGGAGAACCTTTCTTCAAAATTTTAAAAGAGATTATTTCTTAGATTTAAAAATAAACGATATTCCACAAACTGCTTTATCTGCAATGGACAGTTTAAAAGATTTAAAAAAATGTAGATATATTACAGTTCATGTAAATGGTGGCCTTACAATGCTTAAGGCTATTACAAAAAAAGCTAAAACAATTAACAAAAATTTAAAAGTATTAGGAGTTACAATCTTAACAAGCCTTAACAACAAATCTCTTAAAGAAATTGGTCATACCAAAACTGTAGGGCAATTAGTATTGAAACAAGCTGGTCTTATAAAAAAATCAGGCGCAGCTGGAATCGTGTGTTCTGCACAAGAGGCAAAAATAGTTAGGAAAAAATATAAAAACTTATTTATTGTTACACCAGGAATAAGATTACCTGGAGATGATGCAAATGATCAGTCTAGAGTAATGACTCCCAATGATGCTTTTAAAAATAAAGTTTCTGGTATTGTAATGGGAAGATCATTGGTAAAAGGTAATATCAAAAATAACATTAAAAGATTAATTAATCATTTAAATCAATGATCCTATCCTGCAAGATTTGTGGGATCTCTGACTCTAAAACTTTAGAATTTTTAACTTCCCATCCTACCCCACCTAAGATGATAGGGTTTATTTGTAATTGGCCTAAATCAATAAGATTTGTTGAACATGCTAAGCTTAAAAAGCTATTAAAAGTTGATAAAAAAAAATCAGAATATGTTGCTGTATTGGTTAAACCTACTGAAAACATTTTAGAAAAAATAAAGGATTTACCATTCGACTACTATCAACTTTATGATTGCACACCTGCTGAAGTTAAATCAATTAAGGAAAAATATAATAAAAAAATTATTGTTGCAATAACTGTGAAGGATCAAAATGATACAGTTAGGTATTTAGAGTATAATGAGCTTGCAGACATAATACTATTCGATAGCAAAGGTTATGAAAAAAGCATGTCCTTTGATCATCAATTAATTAAAAATATTAAAATTAATAAAGAATTGATGCTAGCTGGAAATATTCAAATTGAAGATAACCTTGAAAATTATAAAGAAATAGCAGACATTATAGATATTTCTGGAGGTCTAGAAACATCTGGATTAAAAGATATTTCAAAAATAAATATTTTTTTAAACAAAATTAAACTAATTAATAATGAAGCTTAAAAAAAAAATTCCTTTAATTGATCAGCACAATAAGAGTGGATTTTGGGGTGGTAAATTTGGTGGTAATTTTATTCCTGAAACTTTAAAAAAGCCTATTGAGGATTTAACTGAACTTTTTGAAAAACTTAGACACAATAAGAAATTTCTTAAAGAAAGAGATTATTATTTTAAGAACTATATAGGTTCTCCCACTTCATTTATTAAACTTCAAAACCTATCAGACCACCTCGGTGGAGCCCAAATATATGCCAAAATGGTGTCAGAGGCGAACGGAGGAGCTCATAAAATCTATAATGCAACAGTTCATTGCCTTATTGCTAAAAAAGCAGGCAAAAAATATGTCGTTGGTGATACGGGTGCAGGCTATGCTGGAAAGATGCTGAGTATGGCTGCTAAAAAGTTTGGCCTTAAATGTAAGATATTCATGGGTGCAAAAGATATAAAAAGGCAAAAACCTAATGTAGATGCGATGAAAAAGAATGGTGCACAAATTGTACCTGTTTATTCAGGAAGCCAAACATTAGTAGATGCTGTTAGTGAGTGCATGCGCTATTGGGTTTCAAATTGTGATAATACTCATATGTGTGTTGGATCAACAGTTGGTCCTAATATATTTGTTAAAATTTGTGGCTGGAGTACAGCTCAAATTTCAAGAGAGTTAAAAATTCAAATACAATCTGAGTTTAAAAAAATGCCTAAAAAAATTAAACTCTTGAATTGTATAGGAGGTGGTTCTTCGGCATACGGATTCTGGAGTGAGTTTATTGATTATGATAAAAAACAAATTGAATTAATCGGTGTTGAAGCTGGAGGACCAAAAAATTCAAAACTACATGCGGCACCTCTAACTAATGATGCTAAACTTGGAATATTACATGGAGCTGCAGCTTATGTTTGTCAAAATAATGAAGGACAAATTAATGATACCGCTTCTATTTCTGCTGGATTAGATTATCCTGGGGTATCACCTATTCACTGTTTCTTAAAAGATACTAAAAGAGCAAGATATACATCTGCAACTGATGAAGGTGCTTTAAATGCATACAAACTAGTTACAAAACTTGAAAAAATAAACCCAAGTTTAGAGCCTAGCCATGCTTTTGCAGAAGCTATAAAAATTGCACCGAAACTAAACAAAGATACTATCATTATAGTAAACTCTTGTGGTGATGCTAAAAAAGATCGTGATATTTTAAAAGAAAGATTAGGAAAAATTAACTAAAATGTCATTAATTAACTTAGCCTTTAAAAAAGTAAAAACTGAAAAAAGACCTGCATTACTAACTTACACAGTAGCTGGAGATAATACTAAAAAGAAATCTCTTGAGATATTAAAATCAATTGCAAAATATGCTGATATTTGTGAGATAGGATTTCCTCATAACACTCCAATTGCAGATGGTGGTCAGATTCAATCCAGTGCTTATAGAGCTTTAAAAAATGGTATTAAAATTAAAGATGTTTTTTCAATAGTTAAAGATTTTAAAAAATCAAAACAATCAAAACCTGTAATATTGATGGGTTATTATAATATGATTTATCAATATGGTGATAATAACTTTATAAATATTTGCAAAAAAGTAGGTGTAGATGGATTAATTGTTGTCGATCTTCCTTATCCAGAAAATAAAGAATTTGCAAAAAAATGTAAGAAAAAAGGTATTAGTTTTATTCAGTTAGTATCTCCTACTACGTCTCCGAGCAGAATGAAAAAGATTATAAAAGACTCTCATGATATGGTTTATTATATCAGTATGCTCTCAACAACTGGCGGCAAGCTAAAGGTTTCACCTAAAAAAATATTAGAGCGTTACAGTAAGATTAAAAACCTTAACAAGAATAAGAACATTGTAATAGGCTTTGGGATCACTGAAAAAACTATAGCATCTTTAAGAAAAGCTGATGGATTAGTGGTTGGTAGTGCTTTGTGTAAAGAAATATCAAATTCTATTAAAAAGCGCCAAAATCCTGTCACAAATGTAACTAATATTGTGTTAAAGTTAAGAAAAAAAATAGCATGAATTGGATTAAAAAAACTTTAAGATTTGGTGAGAAGATAAAAACCATCATTAAGGCACGTGCAACCAAAACTGAAATAGCTAATAGTGATTGGACATCATGTTGTAAGGGGCCTATCTTAAAAAAAGATTTAGAAGAAAACTTATGGGTTTGCCCATCTTGTAACAAACACCACAGAATAAGCCCACGTCAAAGATTTGATATTATATTTGGCAAAAACAATTATGAAGTTTTAAAAACACCCATTCCTCAAGATGATCCTTTAAATTGGAATGATGCAAAACCTTATAAAGATAGATTAAAAGCTGCTAGAAAAAAAACTGGTATGGATTGTGGAATGATGGTTGTTAATACTAATATTCTAAATTTAAAAATTACAGCTATTGCATCTGATTTTGATTTTGTAGGTGGCTCAATTGGTGCTGCTGAAGGTGAAGCTTTTTTATACGGAATTCAACATGCGATAGAAAACGAACAACCTTTTGTGGTGTTTACTTCTGGTGGTGGAATGAGGATGATGGAAAGTCTTATATCATTAAGCCAAATGACAAGAACGACACTAGCAATTAACGAACTAAAGAAAAATAATTTACCCTACATTGTTGTGCTAACTGATCCAACCGCTGGTGGAATTACAGCCTCATATGCAATGTTAGGTGATCTACACTTAGCAGAACCAGGGGCTCTTATAGCTTTTGCAGGAGCTAGAGTAATTCAAGGAACAGTAAGAGAAGAGTTACCAGAAGGCTTTCAAAGAAGTGAGTACGTTCAGAAATCAGGATTTATCGATATGATTGTCGAGAGAAAAGACTTAAGAGAAAAGATTGGTTCATTATTATCAATATTGTTAAAGAAAAATTCTGCTATAAATTCATCAGAAAATGAAACTTCAGAAGATAGTAGAACGCTTACAAAAGCTGCATCCTAAAGAGATCGATCTAAGCCTAGATCGAACTAGAAGTCTTTTAGAAAAATTAGGCAATCCTCAAGACCAAATTAATTGTATTTCCATTGTTGGAACAAACGGAAAGTTTTCTACAATCCAAGCACTTTATGCAATTTTAAAAGAAGCAAATTATAAATGTAATATTTATACTAGCCCTCACATTCAAAAAATTAACGAAAGATTTGTCTTTAACAACAAACCATTAACAGATGATGAATTGGCCAATCTTTTTTCTGAAATAGAAGAGGCTAATAATCAAACACAAATTACTTTCTTTGAAATTTTAACTGTTGCTTACCTTCATTATGCAAAGAAATACCCTGGAAACATTAACTTAATTGAGTCAGGTCTATTTCATAGATTTGATGCTACCAATATTTTAAGGAAAAACTTAGCTAGCATTGTAACAGCTATTGGTCTTGATCACTTAGATTGGCTTACAAAAGAAGAGCAAACAGTTGACAAAATAATATTTGAGAAAACATCCACTTTATTAAACTCTAAAATCATTGTTGCAAAACAAAGCTCAAATGAAATTAGTAAAAGTATTGAAAATACAATTAAAGATAATTCTTCTAAAAAAATAATTTTTAATAAAAATTATAATTTTACATTAAAAGAAAATGATTTTTTTTATTTTGAAGATGAATTTGGTGCTCTTAAACTTCCAAAACCTAATCTACCAGGAGAATTTCAATTGGAAAATGTCTCTACTGCAATTGCAACTGCTAGACAATTAACAGATTATAAAATAACTGACGAACATATTAAAGTTGGTATTACTAAAATAGAAAGTATCGCACGGCTTCAAGAGTTAAAATCTGGAAAATTAAAAAATTTAACTAGTAATAATTTATTATTTATAGATGGGTCTCATAACCCACTTGGGGCAAAAGTATTAAATAAATATCTTCAAAGTTTAAATTGTAACAAGCATATTATTTTAGGAATGATGGCTAATAAAGACCACAATGAATATATGAGTTACTTTAAAGATATTAAATCATTAACAACAATTGACATTCCCAATCAACCCAATGCTATTAGGGGAAGTGAACTTAAAGAGAAAATTAAAAATTTTGAAAATATTAATTACAAAAATTCTGTTGAACAAGCAATTAGCTCAATTGATCTTCAAGAAAATGATATTATTTTAATTACAGGGTCTTTGTATCTTGCGGGAGAAGTTTTAAACTTAAACTAGATATTCTTATCTAGAAATTCTTTCATTTGGCTCTCGGCAACTCCACCAACTTTTCTGTCTACTTCAACACCTTTTTTGTAAACAATAACAGTTGGTACACCTCTTACACCAGCAGCTGAACCAGTGTTAATTCCACCATTTTCAATGTCAGCATAATAAAAGCTAGCTTTATCTTTGTAACTATCTGAAAATTTATCCATGATGGGTTTAAGACTCTTGCATGGAGCACACCATTCTGCAGAAAATTGAACTACAGAGATATCTTCATTCTTAATTTTTGTTTCAAATTCTTCGTCTTTAAAATCTATAAGCATGCTTCTTATATAAATTTTTATTTTATTTATTCAATATGTAAAAAGGGATTTTTTTAGTTAATTAACAAAGGTTGGTTATGCCTGCTCGTATTTTTTCTGAATACCTTCAACAAACTCATTAATTTCATCTAAAAACTTGAGCTTTTTCTCATCTTTTTCGTTGGTATATCTGTCTCTTAAATTATCACACTCAAAATAAAATTCTTTGCATGTCCACCATTTTTCCTTCTCATCGCTCAATATTCTTTCAGCTATTCCACGTTTAATAGTCTTAAACATATCAGCAGGCAGTGTATCTGGTGATTCTTGATAAATTATCTTTTTTCCAAAGCTTACCATTCTCTCATCTTCAAATTTATCTAATAATATTAATTTATCCTTCCAAGACGCTGCATGCCATTTTGGAAATAAAGCTGTATCTTTTTGAGGGGTAAATTTTTTATAAATTGTCTCCTCTGCTAATAAATCAACTTGTGAATCAAATTGAGCTTTTTCTTCAGCAGTTTCTCGTAATGCCGTTAAAACATTTTGAGAAAATTTCTCATTACTATTTACTAATTTTGCACGCTCTTTAATCAAATCAGGATCAAGTTTGCTATATGGCTCAACTTGTAACCCATAACTTGCATCTAAAATTATAGGAGCTTTGTTTGATCGTATAGTTCTTAAAAACTTTAATTTTTTAATAGCACTTTTAAGTTCAGAAATTGACATATCAAATAATGGGATTGGATCAATTTTAAGATCAAAAGCTTGGCCCCATTGATAGATTGGGTGAATACAATGTTTTGGATGAAGTGGTGCAACTACAAATCTATAATTTTTACCAAAATGATATTCTGCTAATGTAAACATTTTTTCTGTTTTAAATATTGTTTCAGTATCACTCTTGTTTGCTGTTCTTAAAAATGTATCCCAAGTTTGAGGTTGATTTTTTTTAATTAAACCTAAAACCTTAACTGTTAACTCTGCATCAAATAAAGCTGAGTGAGCTCCACTAGACTCAAATCCATTCATTCTAGCTAACGATTCTAGTTTCATGACCGCATTACCTTTTGCATTTATTTCAGTTTTTACAACACTTTCATCAACTGCATGAGCACCTCTTGCAATGTTTAAACCATCATGTCTTTTATTAGGAGTTGCGTTTGTAATATATGGATATCTAATTCCTCTAAAGAATTCGTTTCTTATCATCTCGTCATCAAAGCCAATGTTTGACCAACCCATGAACATTGCTGGGCTCCATTTTTTAAATGTTGCTTCTAGCTGAGATAACATTTGGTAGTGACTTAAATTTCCTTTAGTTAATAAATCAACGCTAGTTTTATTAACTATTAAAGCCATTGCTTGAGGAACTTCCCCTTCTGGCAATCTACATCTAAAATTAAAACGATCTAATTCTTTGAAATTTGGATCAACTAAAATACCACCTACTTCAATAATACTTCCCCATGAAGTATTGGCGCTACTAGATTCAATGTCCCATATTGCTAAATTCATATTAGTTCATATTCCTTTGGTGATAGTACTGTTCGACTTTTTCTAAAAACTTATTTTGATATTCCTCTAGTTTAACACCTTGAATTCTAAAATCTTGAAATAAATTATCAACCGTACATAACAGGACAATTCCCTGGGTGATGTTTGAATTGTAAACAACGTTATGAGCTAATGAATAAGCCCCTAATTGAAGATAATAGTCCTCAATCCACTCTTCTTTTTTCGGTTTATTGGACTGTTTAAAGTCAATGATAGTTTCTTGTCCCTCATATACTCCACAAGCATCGCACGTTCCAGCATATTTCCCTGGATAGTACAATGTGGCTTCAGTTCCCCAAATCTCTGACAATTTATTTTTAATTCCTTGTTCAATAATTTCGTCTGCCATTTTTTTAGATTTATTTTCTTCTTCTAATAATTCTAAATTTAATTGACCTAATAGATATTTTTCTAAATGAGAGTGCATTGATGTGCCTCTACTTGAAGCATCATTTTTAATTCTATTTGCTTCAGCAGCTCCCACTCTTGCTTTCCAATTTGCAAGAGATGCTTTTTTTTCTTCACTTTGTGTTGCTTGTAATATGGAAGTTACCGATGGAAGTTTTTGTTGATTTACAGCATACATTCTTGAACCGCTAACCATTGATCTCATGGATTTTGGATAAGTAAATTTATTATTCCACTGCATATAGTTTGTTATAAGCGGTATTGAGGGAAAAAAGAAATTAATTTTTTGCTTGTTTTGAATGGTCAACAAATTTTTCTACGTTTTCTGTTTGAACAGCTTTATCAACTTGTTCAGGATCTTTAATATTTTCTAGGCTTCTGCTAATCGATCTTGCATCTGTTCCAAACTTATCAACAACGATCATTGCTTCTTCTAATTTTTTTCTAAGAGAAACTATATTATCAAAGTGTTTTCCAAATCTTGAGCTAATTGTTTTTAAGTGATCATAGATTTCTGTAGCGCCCTTTTGAACTTTTAAAGATTGAAAGCCCATGTGTAATGATTGTAAGTAAGCTGAAAGAGTATTTGGACCACAGATTACAATTTTATATTTTTTCATTAATTCTTGAGTTAATAATTCTTTAGTAGTTGGATCTTGGTATTCAGTTAATTCTTTATATAAACTTTCAGTTGGGGCATAAACAATTGCGAAATCTGTAGTTTTTGGTGGTACTATGTATTTTTCATTAACACTTTTAGCTTTTGCTTTAAATGCAGCAGCTAATTTTGCTCTTGCATCTGCAACAGCTTTTTTATCATCAGCATCATAGCCATCGGTAATTGCTTTAAATTTTTCTACTGGAAAATGTGAGTCTACAGGCACCATTACATCACCCTGAAGTTTGATTGCAAATTCTACATTTTCACCTGTATCTTCTTTCATCTTAACGTTAGTCATGAATTGAGAAGCAGGTAATAAGTCTTTGATTAGAGCATCTAATGAAAACTCTGCAAGAGTTCCATATTTTTTAACTCCAGCTAAAATTTTTGTTATGCCTTCTTGGCTTTTATTTAATAATTCGACCTGACTATTGAAGTTTCCTACTTTTTCATCAACTTTTGTTAAAGCCTCTGTCATATCTTTAGTCACCCCAGTTGATAGAGCAGTAAATGAAGTCGACATTGAGCCGAGTGAAGTATTAATAGTAGTATTTAAGGTATCTTTTAATGAAGTAATTTCTGTCTTTAAATTAGCCATCTCCTCAGCTTCTTTATTTTCACTCTCATCTTTAGGCTTAGATCTTAAATTTAGATAAAGAATACCTAATGTAGCCCCAAGCAATAAAACTAATAAAGTTAATAAAATACTATCCATGATTCTATGAGATATTTTATAGTAAAAATTTGATTTATATATGTAATTATTTAAAACTGTCTCTATGGAATTAATTTTAATACTAAAAATACTACTTATTATAGGAGCTATTGTTACAACTTATGCAGTACTTAGAAACCTTGATATTATTAAGATTGTTTTAATCTACGTAAAAGATACTTTACTTAGAAAGTAACTTAACTAATTTTTTAACCAGACTATTTTTTAGAGAAGATTTTGAAGCCATCATACAGGCCTCTGACTTTAAAATTTCTCCATCTTTAAGAATTCGAAGGTTATTCGCTCTTAGAGTTTCACCAGATGAAGTAATATCAGCTATAATTTCAGATGACCCTGTAAAAGGATAAGCTTCAGTTGCACCTAAACTACTAACTAACTTAAATTGTGTAACTCCTTTTGAAAACAAAAACTCTCTTGTTAAATTGGGATATTTTGTTGCTACTCTTAATCTTTTTTTCTTTTTATCTTTAAATTCAAAAGCAATTTCTTCTAAATCAGCAACTGTTTGAACATCAATCCAAGGGTCTGGGATAGCAACAACCAATGTTGCTTTACCAAATCCATAATTCTTAACAACACTTATCTTCTTTTGAATATTAACTTCACTCTCCTTTAATAAATCATATCCAGAAAAGCCAAGATCTAAAGAGCCATCTCCAAGTCTTTCAACTATCTCCCTTGCATGAAGATATAACACTTTAACATTATTTAAGTTTTTAATAGATCCTAATAAATCTCTTTCACCTCTTTCTGAGACTAAATTTAATTTATTTTTTTTAAATATTTTTAAAATATCTTTTCTAAGTCGACCTTTGCTTGGAATTCCAATATTAATAATATTTTTTGTCATTAGTAGTTTAAATTTAAAGCAGCTCCTACTGCTGGAACTTGTTTTTTAGATCCAAGGTCTGAAATTAGCTTGTCGTATCGTCCACCGTTAATGATGTTAATATTTTTAGATTTAGATTTAATATCAATTTTAAATACCATACCCGTATAATATTCTAATTGACGACCAAAAGACGCTGAAAACTCTACATTCAATTTTTGAATTTTATTTAATGAGGTTGGGAAATATTTTTGATCCACAACTAAGTTAATTTTATTTTTTTTAAAAAAGATATTAAGTTTTTTAGCTGCTTGTCCTATTGGGCAATTAATTTTTAAAAACTCTTTAATAATTTTTGAAACATTTTTACCCCTACTGGCTCTTCTTGGATCTTTAATCTTATAATCAAATCTCTTTAAGATTTCCTCAATTGATCGTCCAGCAATTACTATTTGCTGTTTATCTTTTAGCATTTTTTGATATCTCTTTTTATCAACTTCAACAATTGTTGGGTCTACATCAGAGTTTGTCTCTAATCTTTTTAATAAATCATTAAAGTATTCTTCTCTCCAAAAGTGTCTTAAAAGTCTTAACTTCCATCTTTTTGGAATATCTAGTTTTGAAATTAATAAATTGAAAATCTCAACGTTACCAATTTTTAAAGTTCCTGATGAATATTGTAAATTAGATAGAGATTTTAAGGCTGTATTAATAATTTCCTTATCATCTTTTTTTTCATCCTTAGAGCCTATGATCTCAAAGCCAACTTGGTCTCTAATAATAGAATCTTTTTTATTATTTGATTTTCTATAAGCCTGACCGCTATAAAATATTTTCTCTTTTCCTTTAAGGTTATTTTCTAAATATCTCAAGCAAGATGCTATTGTAAGGTCTGGTCTTAGACAAAGCTCACTACCATTTTGATCAGTAAATGAAAAAATAAACTTTCTAAAATTTTCCCCAGATCGTTGAACAATATGATTAGCTTCAATTACTGAAGGTAAATCAATATATTTAAACCCTTTAGATTTAACTGATCTAAGGATTTTTTCAGATAAATTTTTTGATTTCATCAATTAAGTTTTCTTTTGGGAACGTTACTTGATTGTTTTCACCTTTAACTCCTAAAAGGTTTTTTAAAGTAATCATGTTATCTTTAAATTCATTTTCACCACAAATAACAGCTACTGGGCATTGTTTTTTATTCGCATATGTTAACTGTTTGCCTAGATTTTTCTTACTATCTAAAAATATTTCAGAGTTAATATTATTGTCTCTTAAAACTTTTAAAATCTCATAATAATTTTTTAAATATTTTTCATCCATTACACAAATAATAGCTGGTTTTTTCTCATCAACTTCAATTTGATCAAGTTGCATCATTGCAAATAATAACCGGTCAACTCCAATGCTCATTCCAGTTCCAGGAATATCAACTCCCTTAAATCTTGAAATTAATTTATTATATTGTCCACCTGAGCAAATACTTCCTATATCAACTTCTTTACCTTTATTGTTTGTTGTCTTAAAATTTAAATTTGTTTCAACACAAAATCCGTCATAATAAGCAAGTCCTCTAACAATTGTAAAGTTTGTCTTTATTTGATCTAAATAATCTCCATAACTTGCTATTTCCAACAAGTCTTCTAATTCTTTAATTCCTTCTTGAGATAAAGGGTTTTTTAAATTTTCTTTTAATTCTTTTAAATCTTTTACTTTTAAGAAGTTGATTATTTGTGAAGCCTGATCATCAGATAAGTCAGCACCTTTTGTAACTGCTCCACTTACATCTACTCTTTCTTTTTTTAATAAATCTTCAACTCCTCTTAAACCAAAGCCAGGCTTATCCAGTTTATCTATTGCTCTCATAACCTTTATCTTTTTGTCTTCAGATATTTTAAGGTCTTCAATTAAACCTTGAACAATTTTTCTATTGCTAATGTTAACAACGAACTGATCTTTTTTTAAACTACAGGCAAGAAGTGTACTTGCAATTAAATTACAAAGTTCAGCATTTGCTTGAGCAGGATTAACGTTACCAACTATATCAGCGTCACATTGTAAAAAGCTTCTATAACGAGCATTACCCGCTTTTTCATTTCTCCAGACATCACCCATTTGATATCTTTTATAAGGTAAGGGTAATTCTTGATTGTTTTGAGCAACAAATCTAGCTAACGGACTTGATAAATCATATCTAAGAGTAATATTTTTCTCACCATCTTTAAATGAAAATACATCAGACATAGAATTACTATCATCATCTGCAAGAAATGATCCTATATTTTCTGAAATTTCAAATGAAGGAGTTTCAAGAGCAGCAAAACCAAATTTTATAAAATTAGTTTCAATAATATTAATTAACCTTTTCTTGAGAATTAATTTCTTGCCCCATCGGTCTTCAAATCCTGAGGGTAATCCAGGAATTAGTTTGTTTTCTTTATTCATTTTTTTTGGTACCCGCGCTTGGAATCGAACCAAATCCTATAGTTCCACAAACTATCGTACTAACCGTTATACTACGCAGGCATTCTTTGTTTTTATATTATTTTTGTGTGGATTTAAAATTATATTATAAATAAATAGCCTAAAGGCTATGGAAACAAAGTCTATGAGTACTTCTTGAAGTCTCTCTGTATGTAATATTTATAATCATGAACAGTCTTTTAGACAATTAAGAATAATTTTCAACACATAAATATTAAAGATGTTGACCTTATTTTTAAATTTTTTTGAGAGGTGGTGGTGGCCCCAACTGGACTCGAACCAGTGACACACGGATTTTCAATCCGATGCTCTACCAACTGAGCTACAGGGCCCCATATTAACCTCTAAAAGTGATACGACCTTTAGTCAAATCGTAAGGTGTCATTTCGACTTGAACCTTATCACCTTGAAGTACTCTAATTCTGTTCTTACGTAATTTGCCTGCAGCATGCGCTGTAACAATGTGGCCGTTTTCTAATTTAACTCTGAACATTGCATTCGGTAATAAATCCTCAACAATTCCTGAGAACGACAGCATTTCTTGTTTTGACAAATTTATTTTCTCCTAATTCTTTTTTCTACCGACTTAGCGTGTCCCACTAAACCCTCGTAGTTTGCAAGTGTTATAACTGATGGACCAAGGGTTTCAATCCCTTTTTTTGATAGGTTTATATATGAAATTCTTTTATAAAATTCATTAACACTAACCCCACTTGAATATCTTGCTGAAGAATTGGTTGGCAATACATGGTTAGAGCCAACATTATAGTCAGTCATTGCCATTACAGCATATTTTCCTAAACAGATAGATCCTGCATTTTTAATCTTACCCACTACTTTTTTATAGTTCTTAGTATTAAGCTCTAAGTGCTCAGGAGCAATTTTATTTACTGTATTAATAATTTTTTGGTCAGACTGCATATGAATTATAATTCCATTATTGAGTAGACTATTTTTTGCAATTGCGGCTCTGGGTATTTCTTTTAATTGATTAATAATTTCATCATTAACTTTTTTAATAATTGATTTATCTTTTGAAATTAAAATACATTGAGCAAGATTATCGTGTTCTGCTTGACCTATTAGATCACTTGCTATCCATTCAGGGTTTGAAAATTTATCACAAACAATTGTTACTTCAGAAGGGCCTGCAATCATTCCTTCAATTCCAACATCTCCAAAAACTTCTTTTTTTGCTGCAGCTACGTATGAATTTCCAGGGCCTACAATTTTATCAACTTTTTTAATTTTCTTAGTTCCATATGCAACAGCTGCAATAGCAGATGGTCCTCCGATTGAATAAATCTCTTTAATCTTACATTTCTTTGCAGCATATAATACAGCAGGATTTTGTTTACCTTTTTGACCTGGATTAACCATAACTAGTCTTTTCACTCCAGCAACAATTGCAGGTATTGCATTCATTAAAACGCTAGAAGGGTATGAAGCTGTTGAACCAGGCACATAGATTGCAACCGATTCAATAGGTACATATTTATACTCTAATTTATTTTTTAGTTTATCCGTATAAGAAATATTTTTGAATTTTTGTAACGAGTGGAATTTATAAATTCTATCATAAGCAAGATCGATTGCTTTTTTAACCTTTGGATCTAAAGATTGAATAGTTTTATTGATTTGTTTTATACTTGGGGCAATAACGCTATTTTTATTAAATCTCTTTTCATACTTTAAGATGGCTTTATCACCATTTTTCTTAACATCTTTAATAATTTTAATAACTGAAACTGAATTAAGTTGGACTTTATTTTTTCGTTTAGACAATAATGCATCTAAAGTTTTATCAAAGTTTTTATTTTTACTATCTAATATCTTAATCATTAATCAGCTTTGTTTTGGTCGTCTAAAGTTACTTCAATTATTTCTGTTGATAATGTAATATATGCGTTGTTTGTAAACATTAAGTTTATTTCATAATTTTCATTATTTTTTAAATAATCCATCCCAATTAACTCTAATTTTTCCTCAGGATCATTTTGTTTAATATTTTTAGATTTAACTCTATCTACAAATTCGAATTTGCAAATACTGGTAACTTTTTTATCTTTCTCATCTGTTTCTACTTTAGATCTATTTAATGATAATAAAAAAACCTTGTTTGACTGAAGATATTTAATTTCATCAACTTTAACTTCAGCTCCAGAGCAACATGCTGAGATCACTTGTAATCCCTCATTGTCTGTAGCTATAATTTTTGATAAATATTTTTTATTCATTAGTTAATTCTCTTAATTTTAGCCCCTACTTTTTTTAATTTCTTCTCTATATCTTCATAACCTCTATCAAGATGATATATCCTATTAATTACCGATTTTCCTTTAGCTGCAAGTGCTGCAAGAATTAAAGATACAGAAGCTCTTAAATCTGTGGCCATTAATTCTGCTGATTCAAATTTGATATTTCCTTCTATGGTTGCTTTATTTCCATTAATAGAAATCTTAGCTCCCATTCTATTTAACTCCGCAACGTGCATAAATCTATTTTCAAATATTTCTTCTTTAATATGAGATTTTTTATTAGCCTTACACAATAATACCATCATTTGTGCCTGTAAATCTGTTGGAAACCCTGGATAAGGAGATGTTTTAATATTTATGCTTTTAATCTTTTTACTTCCCTGAATAAGTATTTCATTTTTTCTTAAAATAATTTTTGATCCTACTTTTTTTAAGATATTAATTTCTGTACTTATTATCTTAGGATCAATTCCAGTAATCTTCAAATTTCCCTCCGTTAATGCTGCAGCTATTAAATAAGTTCCAGCCTCTATTCTGTCTGGCATTACTGAATAATTTAATTCTTTAAGATTGTTCACTCCTTCAATCCTAACCGTTCTCTTTGCAGTCCACTTAATATTACAGCCCATAGTAATTAGAAAATTAACTAGATCTTTAATTTCGGGTTCAATGGCACAATTTGATAAAGTTGTTTTTCCTTTAGCTAAACATGAGGCTATAATTAAATTTTCTGTAGCACCAACTGAAACTTTGGGAAATTTTATATTCGCTCCTATTAATCCTTTAGGTGCAGTAGCGTGAACATATCCTTGGATAATTTTATATTTAACTCCAAGTTTTGATAGAGCTTGTAAATGAATATCGACAGGTCTTGTTCCTATCGCACAACCGCCAGGTAATGAAACTTTTGCTTTACCAAATTTAGCAAGCAATGGTCCTAAAACTAATATTCCTGCCCTCATAGTTTTAACCAAACTATAAGCTGCAAAAGTTTTTGTTTGCCTAGTATTTTTGATAATTAATTCTTTTTTATTATCATCAATAACTGAACCTAATGACTTTAATAAAAGTATCATTGTTTCTATATCTTTTACTCTTGGTAGGTTTGCTAAAGATATTTTTTTATTTGATAGTAATGTTGCAGCTAGAATAGGAAGAGATGCATTCTTAGATCCTGAAATTCTAATGTGTCCCTTGAGCTTTGCTGCTCCAAAGACTTCCAATTTTTTCATGATTATACTTTTGGTAAAGTTACTCCAGTTTGACCCATGTATTTTCCTTTACGGTCAGCGTATGAAGTTTCGGGAGACTGATCTCCTTTTAGAAATAAAAATTGAGCAACACCTTCATTTGCATAAATTTTTGCTGGTAGTGGTGTGGTATTAGAAAACTCAAGAGTAACTGTTCCAAAGAATTCAGATTCGATTGGAGTTACGTTCACTATAATCCCTGTTCTTGCATATGTACTCTTACCAACAACGATACACATAATATCTCTTGGTATTTTAAAGACCTCGATAGTAGTCCCAAGGGCAAAAGAATTAGGAGGAATAATAATATATTCAGAGCTTTTTTTAGTCACAAAATTATCTGAACTAAACTCCTTAGGGTCAACGATAGAAGAATTTACATTATGAAATATCTTAAATTCATCTCCTACTCTTGCATCATAGCCAAATGAACTAAGTCCATAAGAAATTTTACCATCTCTTACTTGCTTATCTATAAAAGGAGAAATCATTGATTCCTCAACTGCTAACTTCCTTATAGATTTATCGGAAAGTACTGACATTATTTACTTTTCTTTTTATTTTTTTTTGAAAAATTTTTCTTTTTTTTAAATTTTTTTTAAGAGCCAGACTTAACTTCTCATTTTTTTTTTTATCATTCATTATTTATCTGGATTAGTTAAAAAATCTAAAGTGATAGGCTTTGATGCATCTAAAGTTTTCTCTGGTTCTTCTTGAACTTTTGGTCCCTCTTTAGCTTCACGCTTTGCTTTTTTCTCTGCAAGCTTTTTCTCTCTCTTAGCTTGCTTCTCCATAAGCTTATTGCCTTTAGTAGATTTATAATCGTAATGAATGCCCATAAAATTTCCTCCGTAGGTATAAATCATTATATGAAAAAAATTAAGGCAATTTTTTGAAAAAATGATTTATTATAGAAATACTTGAATAAAATAACAAATTAGCCCCTATAGTTAAATGGCATAACATGTCCATGGTAAGGATAAATTTCAAGTTCGATTCTTGATGGGGGCACCAGATTATTTTTTATAAAATATTTTTCTAGCAACAATTGCAGCTATTAATAAAGCTCCAAAAGCAATCATCGGGATGTAGATATCTGGTGAATATATCAAATCAATGATTCTGGGAGCTTCTAAATTTTGTTCTATGATTTTTTCAAGTCCACTTCCAATTGAAACAACTAAAAATAGTGGTGGAGTTAATCCTATTAATGTTGCCCAAAAAAAATTACTTACTCTAACATTAAAAATACAAGGTAATACATTGGATAATGCAAAAGGAATGCCTCCTATAAATCTATAAGCTAACAAATAAATAAATTCTGATTTTTTAAATTTAGCTTCTAAATTTTTAAATTTATTTAAAAACTTTTCTTTAATTACTTCTTTAAAAAAATAATTTCCAATGATGTATAAAATTGTTGCTCCAATAGTCATTCCAATTATTAGAATAAAAGTTCCAAGCCACTTACCAAAAATAAATCCTGCTAGGAGTGCAACCGGTAAACCAAATCCAGCCATAACAACCCAGACAATTGTGGCTATTAAAAATATTAGAGAAATTAAAAATAAATTAGTTTGCTTTAATCCAAAAAAATAATCTCTATTATTTTTAATAAATTCATAGCTAGTTAATTCTTCGAGGGTGAATTTTGATAAAAAAAAGTATAAAAATGATGAAACAACTAGAAGATAAAATAAACCTAAAGTTATCTTAACTTTTTTTGATTTTTCCATAATTTACTGGTCGTATTATAAAATCTTCTATTTGCTATTTATACATATAATTACTATAAAGGGCGAAATTTAAAAAAACTTAAATAAATCCTATGAAAAGAACATATCAACCCAAAGTTGGAAAACGTCTTAAGAAGCATGGCTTCAGATCAAAGATGGCAACTAAAGGTGGGAAAAAACTTATTAAGAGAAGACGTGATAAGGGACGTAAAAACCTTACGGTGTCATCCACTCAAAAAAAGCCTCAAGGTAAATAAACCAAACTAAATGAAAAGCAAAATTGTTGCTCTTTCTAAAAACGAAGATTTCAAAAATTTACTTAAGAAGAAAAAAATTTCAAATAAATATATCACTTTTTTTTTTGGCCCTCTTGCAGATAAAGATAATAAAAAACTAAATATTAGCTTTGTAGCTAAAAAAAAACTAATCCGTGGTGCTGTAAAGAGAAATAAAGTTAAAAGAAGATTAAGAAATATAATGAACGAAGCGGTAAAAAAATTGTCAATAAACTTTAATTATTCTTACCTTGTGATTGCGAAAATGACTATGCTAAACAATGAATATGCGATAATAAAAGATACTTTATTCCAAGACATAAAAAAGATTAAGTAATGAATATTATATCAAACATTTTAATTGGCCTGATCAAATTTTATAAAATGGTTATTAGCCCCTACTTAACTCCTTCGTGTAGATATCTTCCAACTTGCTCAGAATATACAATTGAATGTTTAAGATCATATGGACTCTTTAAAGGCATCTCAAAAAGCACAAAAAGAATATTTTCATGTCATCCTATTAAGATGTTAGGTGGCGGTGAAGGATTTGACCCAGTAAACAAAGAATTAAAGGCTAAGAAATAATGGATACTAGAAACGTAATCGCAGCAATATCCTTATCAGCAGCTGTTATTATTTTATACTCTCTTTTTTTTCAGCCTGATCCTGCAACTATTAAAAAAAATCTAGCTGAACAAAATAAAATTGAAAATAATGAAGACACTCCTAGCTTGGATAAAAATGAAAACTTTGCAAAACTTTCAAGAACAGATGCTTTAAAAGAAAATGATAGAATTCAATTTGAAAATGGAAGTGTTGTTGGGTCAATTTCTTTAAAGGGTGCAGCGATAGACGATCTAACTTTCAAAGAATATAATATTGAACTTAATGGAAGTGATAAAATAACCTTATTAAACCCAAGAAATGTTGAAGATGGTTATTTAATTGAAAGTGGTTTTGTAAGTACTAATAAAAATATAGATATACCTGATGCTTCTACGGTCTGGGAAGTTTCTGGAAATAAAAAATTAACCAATAATAGTCCTGTAAAATTAACATGGAGTAATACTCAAGGTATTACATTTGAGAAACATATAAGTTTAGATGATCAATTTTTGTTTACTGTAAAAGAAAAAATAATTAACAGATCAGATAAATCTTATAATTTTTACTCATACGGACAAATAATTAGAAATAAATTACCAGAAATATCTGGCTTTTATATTTTGCATGAAGGGTTTTTATCTGTACTTGATGATCAATTAATTGAAGAAGATTACGACGATATTCAGGAAAAGAAGTTTACTCAAATTGCACAAGAAGGATTTGTTGCTATTTCAGATAAGTTTTGGGTTACATCAGTTATACCACCTAAAGGTAAAGAGTTTAAAACAACTTTTGACTATAAAAATAAATTCAGAGCGAACTACATATCAACCAAAGGTATTGAAGTTAAAGCAAACACTTCAATTGAAGAAAAAATTCAGATTATAGTTGCTGCTAAAAGAGTAAATGTCATTGATGGTTATGCTGAAAATTTAAATATCAATAAATTTGATCTAGCGATTGATTGGGGCTTTATGTATTTCATCACAAAACCTTTATTCTTTGTATTGGATTACTTCTTTAAATTGCTTGGTAATTACGGTTTAGCAATTATTGCTGTCACTATTTGTATTAGATTGGCTTTCTTTCCTCTTGCCAACTTTAGTTTTAAGTCCATGGGAAAAATGAAGTTATTAGCGCCTGAAATGGCTCGTCTGAAAGAGTTACACAAGGATGACAAAATGAAATTGCAACAAGCGATGATGGCTCTTTATAAAAAAGAAAAAGTTAATCCTATGAGTGGTTGTCTACCTATCCTAGTTCAGATTCCTGTTTTCTTTGCGCTATATAAAGTATTATTTGTAACCATTGAAATGAGACACATGCCATTTTATGGATGGATACATGACTTAAGTGATAGAGACCCAACATCTTTGTTTAATGTTTTTGGTTTACTTCCTTGGGATCCACCTTCTTTCTTATTAATAGGTGCATGGCCAATCATTATGGGTATCACGATGTTTATACAACAAAAGCTTAATCCTACTCCGCCAGATCCTATACAGGCTAAAATATTTATGTTCTTTCCAGTATTTTTAACTGTAATTCTTGCACCATTTCCTGCTGGTCTTGTTATCTACTGGAGCTTCAACAACATCTTCACAATGATTCAACAATATATTGTTCAAAGAAAAATGACTATCAAAACAACATAAATGTCATCGTTAAAAGAAGAAGAATTAATAAACATCCTACCTAAAGACGGCCCAACAGTTAAAGAAGTAAAAAAATATTTAGAAAAATATAATGATGAATTTATTATCATTAAGTGCGGTGGCAGTGTTTTAGTTGATCCAAAATTATTTAAAATTTTTATTGAAGATGTGGTTGTTTTAAACAAACTTGGTTTTAATCCTATAATTGTTCATGGAGGTGGAAAAAGAATTAACAGTAAACTTTCTGAAGTTAATATTAAAAGTAATTTTATTAATGGACTAAGAGTTACTGATAAAGATACCATCAACATAGTTGAGGATGTATTAATCGAATTTAATAAAGAGATTGTTGAAGCTTTAAATAAGTTAGCCTGCAAAGCAAAAAGAATTACTTCAAAAGAAAATAATATAATTACTGTCATACAAGAAAACAAAAACCTTGGATTTGTGGGAACACCTACTGAAATTAATAAAGATCTATTAACTGAAACAATAAAAGTAAACGAAGTACCTGTCGTTGCACCCTTAGGTTTAGATAAAGATAATCAGACTTTTAATATAAATGCCGATACTGCTGCGGGATCGATCGCAATTGAGCTAAAAGCTAGAAGGTTAATGATTATTAGTGATGTAGAGGGAGTATTAAATAGTGAAAAAAAACTAATCTCTGAAATTAACTCTAAAAAAGCTAATGAATTAATTGATCAAGAGGTAATTTCTGGTGGAATGATACCTAAAATTAAGAATTGTCTAGATGTTGCAAGTAATGGGGTCAAGGCGGTTGTGATAATTGATGGAAGAAAAAATCACTCACTTCTTTTTGAACTATTATCTGATAAAGGTTCGGGAACTTTAATAAGAGAATGAAAAATTTAATTGATACTAAATACTGGCTATTCGACTTAGATAATACTTTATATTCTGGACAAACAAAGGTTTTTTTTGAAGTTGATAAAAAGATGTCTTCTTTTATTTCAAAGAAATTTAACGTAGATTTAATTAAAGCAAGAGAAATTCAAAAAGAATATTTCTATGAGTATGGAACGACATTATCAGGATTAATGAATCACGATAAAATTGATCCACATGAATTTCTGGAATTTGTTCATGATATTGATATCAGCTGGCTTCCTAAAGATGAGTTGTTGCGAGAAGAATTAATTAAAATTAAAGAAAAAAAATATATCTTTACTAATGGTTCTCATGCACATGTGAAAAATGTAACCAAACAACTGGGTATAGATGGTTTGTTTGATGGAGCGTTTGATATTGTTGATGCTAATTTTATTCCAAAACCAAAAATTGAACCTTATAAAAAGATAGTAGAAAAATTTGATCTTGATCCAACAAAATCAATATTGATCGAAGATATAGCTCATAATTTAGAACAAGCTAAAAACTTAGGAATGAAAACTTGCTGGCTTGAGAATGATGAAGTATTTGCAAAAAAAGATGCGGATAAACCATATATTGATTATAAGATTAAGAACTTGCCTTCTTTTCTTCACGAAATTAATATATTAAAAACACAATAAAACTAACCTACTAACGATAAAATAAAACTATGAAAGAATTTGAAAACATTATCAATACAGCTTGGGACAATAAAGACTCCATCAATGGTCAATCTGATAAGTCTATATTAGATGCCATCAACCAAACGATTGAACTTGTCGATAAAGGTGAACTAAGAGTTGCTGAAAAAAATGGTGATGAGTGGGTAGTTAATCAGTGGGTTAAAAAAGCAATAATGTTAAGTTTTAGAACACATGATATGGATTCATTGAGTGGCCCATATAGTAGTTGGTATGATAAATCTCATTTACTAAAAGGTAAAACAGCAGATTGGACTAAGGAAGATCATATAAAAGCTGGTTTTAGAATGGTTCCAAATTCTCCAGTTAGAAAAGGGTCTTTTATTGGAAAGAACGCAGTGCTAATGCCTTGCTTTGTGAATATTGGAGCTTATGTAGATGAAGGAACTATGGTGGACACTTGGGCTTCTGTAGGATCTTGTGCACAAATAGGAAAGAACTGTCACATATCAGGTGGTGCTGGAATTGGGGGGGTGTTAGAGCCAATGCAAGCTAACCCTACTATCATCGAAGATAACTGTTTTATTGGAGCTCGTTCAGAAATAGTTGAAGGAGTAATTGTTGGAGAAGGATCTGTATTATCAATGGGTGTATTTATTGGTCAATCTACAAAAATTGTTTATCGAGAAACTGGTGAAGTAATCTATGGAAAAATTCCACCGTACTCAGTAATAGTACCAGGCAGCCTTCCAAGTAAAGACAGTAAAGGTCCTGCTTTATATTGTGCCGTAATTATTAAACAGGTTGATGAAAAAACTAGATCTAAAACTTCTATTAACGACTTATTAAGAGACTAGATGCTAACTTATAATGAAATCACATTAGCTAAAGAGCTAATAAGATTTCCAAGCATTACACCAATTGATGCTGGAGTAATGAAATTCTTAGCTAAAAAATTAACTGCTATTGGATTTAAATGTAAGATTTTAGAGTTTAAAGATAAAAATTCTAAACCAGTTAAAAACCTATATGCAAGATTGGGTAATTCTCAACCAAACTTTATGTTTGCTGGTCACTTAGATGTAGTACCTCCAGGAAATATAAAAGATTGGACGATTAAGCCTTTTAGTCCAGCTATTAAAAAAAATCATCTTATTGGTAGAGGTGCTAATGACATGAAAAGTGCAATTGCAAGTTGGGTTGTTGCTGTAAATAGCTTTATATCAAATAATAAAAAAATTAACGGATCGATTAGTTTATTAATTACTGGTGATGAAGAAGGTGTTGCAATTAATGGTACTAAAAAAGTAGTTGATTACTTAAAAAAGAAAAAAGAAAAAATAGATTTTTGTTTAGTTGGTGAGCCAACAAACCCTAATAAACTTGGTGAAATGATTAAAATTGGTAGAAGAGGAAGTATCAATACTGAATTAACTATAATTGGAACTCAAGGTCATGTTGCATATCCTCATCGTGCTAAAAATCCATCAACTTCATTGATCAAGATACTTAATGAAATAAAAGAAATAAAATTTGATAAAGGAACAAAAGACTTTCAGCCTACAAATTTAGAGGTAACAAAAATTAATATCAATAATACAGCTGATAATGTTATTCCAGGACTTGCAAGAGCTACATTTAACATAAGATTTAACAATAAACATACATCTTCTAGCTTAAAGAATAGATTAAATAAAATATTCAAAAAAATTACTAAAAAAGATAAATCTAATTTTAAAGTAGAATATCGTGTATCAGGTGAAGCTTTTTTAACTAAGCCCAATAAAACAACTTACATGATTCAAGATGTAATAAAAAAAATTACAAAAATTAAACCTCAATTGTCTACAACAGGTGGAACTTCAGACGCAAGATTTATTAGAAAAATTGCCCCATGTTTGGAATTTGGTCTAGTAGGTAAAACAATGCACAAAGTAGATGAGGCAGTATCTATTTCAGACTTAAAAAAATTGACTAAGATATACTATAATATTTTAGAAAATTATTTTAAATGAAAACTGGTTTAATAACCTCTGATACTTATCAAAATCACAATACGGGCGACGGTCATCCAGAGAAAATTGATAGAGTTACAGTAGTTATCGATAACTTTAAAAAGTTAGATAATAAAGATTTAATTTGGAAAAAACCTTCAAAATTTGACCGATCACTGTTAGAAATAACTCACAATTCTGATTATATAAATTTCGTAGAAAAATCTTTTCCTGAAAAAGGATTATCTTTTTTAGATGGAGATACGATTGTCTCCCCAGGAAGTAAGGATGCCACGTCAGATGCTGTCGGTTCAATCATTGCGGCTATAGATGGTGTTCAAAATAAAAATTTTAACAATGCGTTTTGTGCCGTCAGACCTCCTGGACATCATGCAGAGAAAAATAAAGCTATGGGTTTTTGCATCTATAACAATGTGGCTGTTGGAACCAATTATCTTATAAATAAGTACAAACTTAAAAAAGTAGCAATTATCGATTTTGATGTTCATCATGGAAATGGTACTCAAGATATTTTTTACGATAATGAAAAAGTTCTATATATTTCTACTCATCAATACCCTTATTACCCAGGCTCAGGGACTAATGATGAAAAAGGAAAACATAATAATATATTAAATATTCCTTTGCCAGCAGGAACAACCTCCGTAGAATATTTAAATGCCTATGAATTTGTACTTAAGAAAATTAAAGAATTTAAACCTGAATTTATCTTACTTTCTGCTGGGTTTGATGCTCATAAAGACGATCCATTGGCACAACTTCAATTAGAGTCAAAAGATTTTTATAGTATTACCAAAAGAACACTCGAGCTATCAAAACAATATTGTGATGGAAAAGTAGTGTCAATTTTAGAAGGTGGATACGATCTATTAGCACTTCAAGAAAGCACTGAGATGCATGTAAAAGCTTTACTAGAATTTAATTGATAATTTCTCAATACGCATTAAAGAACTCACAATGAAACTTTATAAAATTCAAAAATCTGACATCGACAAAAAGGGACGTGGCCTTTATGCTACAAAAGATATTAAAGAAGGTACTAGAATTATTGATTATGTTGGTAAAGTTATCACCAAGAAGCAAACTGAAGCGACTGAAAGGTTTGATAACGCAAAACCTATCTACTTATTTAACTTAAATAAGAAATATGACATGGATGGAGACGTGTCATGGAACCCTGCACGTTTAATAAATCACTCTTGCTCTAATAACTGTGATTATAACGGAACAGGTTTAAAATTATGGGTAATTGCTATAAAAGATATTAAAAAAGGCGAAGAGATAACAGCCGATTATGGCTTTGGCTACGATGAAGATTATAAACAATTCAAATGCAAGTGTAAGTCAAAAAATTGCTGTGGCTATATTGTTAGAGCAGAGTCTAGATGGAGAATTAATAAAAAATTTAGTATTGGCCAACAAAAAGCTAGTAAATAACTTTTTCTAAAAATAATCCTTCAGCAGGTGCAGGTGGTGCACAAAGAATTCTTTTTTTTGATTTAATAACAAATTCAAATTTTTTTAAATTCCATTTATTTTCAGCCAAGTATTTTAAACTACCTACCATTGATCGTACTTGTTGTTGTAAAAATGATTGTGATTTAAATTGTATTTCAATTCTTCCACCATTTGATTTAATCAAAACAGATTTCATAGTTTTAATTGGACTGTTTGCATTACAGCTTGACGCCCTAAAAGTAGAAAAATCTTTAGTGCCTAAAAGTTTTTTTGCACCTTTTTTCATTAACTCAATATCTAATTTTTTAATTATGTGCCAACCTCTTTCTCTTTCTAGAGAAGGCTTACTTAATCTATTAAAAATTATATATTTATAAATTCTTTGTTTAGCTGAATATCTTGCATGAAATTTTAGACTTCTTTTTTTAATTACTAAAATAGAAATACCTTTATCATTTATAAAATGATTAATTGATTTCAATAACTTATCTAAATTTTGAATTTCTTTTTTGCAGTCAAAATGAGCTGACTGCTCTATTGCATGGACACCAGTGTCTGTTCTTCCAGATCCTATCAAAACCACTTTTTCTTTTAAAAATTTTGATAACTTAACTTGTATTTCTTTTTGAATTGATTTTCCTTTAGATTGTATTTGCCAACCAACAAAACTAGTTCCTATATATTCTATTAAAACTTGATATCTAAACATTCGTTAATCTTGACCCTTTAGTTATTTGTGAACCGAGAACAAATTCATTAATATTTTGAGGCTTTTTTCCTTGTCTTTGAATTTCAATAACTTTTATAGATTTTTGATCTCCACAGCTAATTTCCAAATCACTAGTCATTACTTCACCTATCTCACCACTTTTAGTGCCTAATTCTGCTTTTAAAATTTTGTATCTTTCGTCTTTAAAAATAAAAAAGGCCCCAGGGCTTGGATATAATCCATTTATTTTTCCAATAATACTTTCTGCATTATCATTCCACTGAATTTCACCCTCCGACTTTTCAATTTTAGAAGCGTAGGTTGCTTTTGAGTCATCTTGTTCTTTAAATGTTAATTTATCTTCAAATATATCGTCTACATTTTCTATGATTTTTTCTGAAGCTAAAATTGATAGTTTATTTGATATAATTTCTGCATTATCACTATTTTTAATTACTACTCTATAGTTATTGCAGACTGGTCCAGTATCAAGTTTTTCTCCTATTTTCATAATACTAATTCCTGTTTCTTTATCTAAGTTCATAATAGACCTTTGAATAGGTGCTGCACCTCTCCACTTCGGTAGGAGGGAAGCGTGAACATTTATAAAACCTTTTTTGGAAAGATTCAAAAATTCTTTGGGTATTATTTGACCGTAGGCCACGACAATTACCAAATCTAGATCTAGTTGTTTTAAATATTCATATTCTTCTTTATTTTTTTTTAAAGTTCCTGGCGTTCTGCAATTTATATTCCGGTCTTCAGCTGCAGTTTGTATTAGTGACTTATTTATTTTTTGACCTCTTTGTGATTTTTTTGGTGGCTGTGTGTATACAGCAGGAATTATATAATTTTTTTCATATAAAGATTTTAAAATCGGTACAGCAAATGATGGTGTACCCATGAAGACAATTTTTTTTGTCATTTAAACGATTATTCTATTCGACTTAATTTTAGAAAGTTTTTTAATTATCATAGATTTTTTTAGTTTAGATAAATAATCTATAAATAAAACTCCTTCTAAGTGATCCATTTCATGCTGAATACAAGTTGCCAATAATCCAGCTGCTTTCAATAATTGTTTTTTTCCGTTATAATCTAAATATTCAACTTCACATTCATTTGGTCTTTCTATTTCAGCAAACTGATCTGGAACAGACAAGCAGCCCTCTTCATATTTTGATGTTTCATTATTTTTATTTTTAATCACCGGATTAACAAAATATCTTGGTTCCTTTTTGTCTTCATCTCTACTTATATCCATCACTATAATTCTTTTTGGTACACCTATTTGAATTGCGGCAAGACCTATTCCGGGTGCTGCATACATAGTATCCAGCATATCATCCATAAGTCTTCTTTCTTCATCACCAACATTTTCAACTGGTTTAGAAATTTGTCTTAATAGTTTGTTTGGTTCTGTTAAAATTAGCTTAACTGACATAATGACTGATTATTTTAGTATAAATTTTAAACTTTTAAAGGAAGAACTTTAAAGAGTATTCTATTTCTTAGTGGATCCGCATTTAACTGATTAAGTGTGCTTATAATAAAGTATAATGTGTCCTCATCAATATTGTTTAAGTTGTCCTGCCCTATAACCTCAACAATTCTAAGCAATGCAGCAGCCATATCACCACTTTTAACAAATATTTGAATATCAGATGGTATTTCTGAATCGTTTATTTGATATAAATCATCATATTTCTCCAAAATCTTGATGCCATCAGACTTAAAAGTCTCAACTAAAATTATATCTTTTTTAGAAAAAAAATATTTTTTATTTTTTTTAATCTTTTTTAAGAAATCATTTATGTCTTTTGTAGGATCGTTTTTTGATTTTTCTAATTTTAAATAATTTATCAATTTTGATTGATGTAAAATCTTATTATTTAATTTAATATTTGCTTGTTCCATTTCTTCATCATCTAAATTATTTTGATAAAATGTTGTAAAATTTGAAGGGACCTTATCCTCTTCTATATTTTTTAAAAAAGTTTTTAATTCTATGTTAAATGCATTCTCAATACCGTCATTCTTAAAAGAATTTTTGAGAGCATTCATTAACTGTAATTTATTCTCAATTTCAGTAGTAATTAAAATTCCTTGGTAAATTAGAGCTCTTGTCTCTACTGTTGAGAGTACTTTAGTTGATTCTTTAATATTTAATAGTTGGTTAATATTAAATTGAAATCTCTTATAGAGTTCAAATAATTCTTTCTCTGTATAATTTCCCTCGTGTGTTGCTTTTTCAATATTGGTAATTTTCTTTATATCTGTAATCTCTATATCATTGATATTATCTAATAGATTTGAAGTTGATAAATATTTCCATATTTCTTTGGATGTAGTATTTTTTGGTTCAAATTTAAATTCTGGATTTGTTCTGTGAGATAAATGAAAATCTAAAATTGTTTTTTCTGAAACTTCTATTACTGGTTCTGTATTATATCCCATCAAATAATCAATTTTTTTGTTAAACAACTTATCAGCAATACCTAATTCTAATTGAAGATCGATGAGCAATTGAGCCTCATCTCTTTTATTATTATTAATCAAACAATAAATATTAAATTTAGATAAATATAAGTCTTGTATCGGTTCTTTAATTTCAGAGAAAATTTTACAAGCTTTTTTAACATCTGATTGAGACAGATAATGATCTACTAAATGTTTAGTGAGTTTTGGGTGCTTGTTAATAATCTGATTATTTAGCAAATATTTTTCAATTAAGTCAAAATTTGAATTTTTAATAAGCCACTTTGATTTTATTTCTAAAAACTGTTCTTTTGAAATATTTATTTCTGGATAATGTGCATTTGTTAATAATAAAATATCCAAAATCTCTGCTGCATCTCTTGAAAGCTCCAATTTATCTATTCTTTTAAAGATATTTATAATTTGATCCCCGTTAGAATTAGACCACATATTAATATTTAAACCATTTTCTGCAGGATCATAAATTCCAACCAGCTTTGTTTCTTTCGAAATTAAAGTTTGTGTTTCCTCTATACTTAATTCCCCTTCTTTTTGGGACTGCATTTCATAAATACTATTCTGTGGAATATTTTTTTCCACCTCATCTTCGATTAGGGTTGTGTTTTCTTCGGGCTTTTTTTCACCTACTTCCCAGATATCCACTGGCTCTTGAGAATTGGATGCAAAACCAAAAAATAAAGAAAATAATATTACTAAAAAAAAGTTCTTACTTAACAATTTTAAGTTTTTCATTAGGGATAATTTTTTCAATATCTTTATTTGGAGATGGAAATTCAATTTTCCCAAGTAGCACGATGGCTCCAATAAAAATAATTAATACTAATACTATTTTGATTAATAGACTTTTACTACTACCACTGCTTGTGTTTTTAGAAAATTGCATATATTCTTTAATAATTTCAAATTAAGACATATTTGTGTTTTTTCAATAAAGAAAGCTTATGAATTCAAATAAAAACCTCGTTTTTTTAGGCATGATGGGGTCAGGCAAATCTTCTATTGGAGCTATAGTTTCAAAAAAATTAAACATTCCATTCATTGATATAGATGACTTAATAGAAGAACACGCTGGAATGACAATTTCAGAAATATTTGAAGTAAATGGAGAGGGCTACTTTAGAAATTTAGAGGAAAAGATAACAATTAAATCTTTAAAACAAAAAAATGTTGTTGTTTCGTTGGGCGGTGGTGGTTTTATTAATAACAAGATCAGAAAAGATGTCTTAACAAATCATTTTTCATTTTGGCTAAATTGGGATGATTTAGTTTTAATTAAAAGAATTAAAGGTAGTAAGAAAAGGCCCTTAGCCTCGAAGTCAACTGAGCAAGAAATTAAAGCCATTATTAACAAAAGAAAAAAAGTATATTCAAAAGCTAATTTTAAAATAAACTGTAATAAATTAACAAAAAGTGAAATAGTTAAAACAATAATAAAAACATATGAGTTTAATTAAATTAAAAGTTAGTACTAACAGTCAAAAATATTCAATTATTATTGGAAACAATATCTTAAAAAAAATAAATAAATTTTTGAAAGAAAGTTCTATTAATTTTAATCAATGTCTTCTTGTAATTGACAAGAATGTTCCAAAAAATTTAGTAAAAGATACTTTAAAATCTTTACCAAAAAGATCTACTACAATTCATTATTTTAATGCAAGTGAAAAAAATAAAAATCAAAGAAGTGTTAATGAGATCACATCAATTCTTTTAAAAAAAAATTTTAATAGAAATGATTGCTTAATTTCTATTGGTGGAGGTATTACTGGTGATGTGTCGGGCTTTGCAGCAAGTATGTATAAGCGAGGCCTAAGGTTTGTTAATATACCAACAACACTACTTTCGCAGGTTGACTCATCGATTGGAGGCAAAACAGGAGTAAACACCAAATACGGTAAAAACTTAATTGGCTCATTTTATCAACCTAGTCTTGTTATATCAGATATTAATTTTTTAAACACTTTACCAAAAAGAGAAGTTGTGTGTGGATATGGTGAAATTTTAAAACACTCCCTTATTGATGGTAAAAAATTTTTTTATTTTTTAAATAAGAATGGGAAAAAGATTTTAGAATTAAAAAGTCCCTTTATACAGAAAGCTATACAACAAAGCTGCTTGATTAAAAAAAAAATAGTTGAGGCTGACGAAAAAGAATTGGGTATAAGAAAAATACTAAATTTTGGACACACTTTTGCTCATGCTTTTGAGGCAGCACTGCATTATTCAGCAAGATTAAATCATGGTGAAGCAGTTATTCTTGGTGTTAAAACTGCTGCAAAATTTAGTTTATTAAATAAAATTTTGAATAAAAAAGAATTTAACTTAATTAACGATCACTTAAATGATCTAAGTCTTCCAAGGGATATTAATAAATTCTTTTCAATAAAAAATTTAAATACAATTTTATCTTTTATGAAAAAAGATAAAAAAAATAATACAAAGAAAATTAGTCTGGTTTTGCTTAAAAAAATAGGTTCCCCAATTCAAAGATTACAATTTAATGAAAAAATTATTAATCTCTTTTTAAAAAAAGAATTAACTAAGTAGTATTTGAATAGAATGTATATGTTCTTTCAGCTCATTATCTAAAGCACTATAAACTTTCTTGGTTGATTCTATTTTATTTAATTTTTTCAACTCTTCAGATTCAATAATTAATTTTAAATGGAACATTCCTTCTTGGTTTCCTTTATGATTTTTATGTAAAAAACTTTTATCTTCAATTTGAATATCCTGTATAACAATCTCTGCTTCAATTTTACTTTTAACAATTTTAATTAATTCGTTTATATTCATAAATATTAATTTATTACTATATAGCATGAAAAATATTTGTGATTGGAATAATTGCTTTGATACTGGTGAATATAAGGCGCCAATTGAGAAAGATAATAGCAAACGCTACAGACTTCTTTGCTTAGCTCATGTTAAGGAATTTAATAAAAATTGGAATTATTTTAAGGGAATGGATGATGAGCAAGTATTTGATTTTTTAAAGTCAGATATGACTTGGCACAAACCAACTCAGAGCTTTAGCTCTTCAGATAACTTTTTTAAAGTTCTATGGAACAATACTTTAAAAGATGAGTTTGATAAGACTAAACTTAGAGGTGAATATAATCATATGAATCAATTCAAATTTGATGCTAATGATATTAAAGCTTTTAGTATTCTGGGCGTTTCAGTTGGCCAAAAATGGGAGCAAATACAAGATCAATTCAAAACTCTTGTCAAAAAATTTCACCCTGATATTAATTTGGGAAATAAAGAATATGAAGAAAAACTTAAATTAATTACTTTAGCTTATACTCAGCTAAAAAATACTTATAAGGAAAAAATTGACACCTAATTTAAACATACAGCCAGACATTAAAATGTCTTTAAAACAAAGTTTTGGAATTGACTCAGATATGGAGGTTGATGCTTTCTCTAAAAAAAGCGAATACGTTCCTGAAATAGATAAAAATTATAAATTTGATAGAGACACTACTCTTGCTATCATATCAGGCTTTGCGTTTAATAAACGTGTCTTGGTTCAGGGTTATCATGGTACGGGAAAGTCTACACACATTGAACAAATCGCAGCTAGATTAAACTGGCCCTGTATTAGAGTAAACTTAGACAGTCATGTAAGTAGGATTGATCTTATTGGAAAAGATGCAATTGTTGTAAAAGATGGCAAACAAATTACAGAGTTTAAAGAAGGTATTTTACCTTGGTCTATTCAAAACCCTGTTGCGCTTGTTTTTGATGAGTATGATGCGGGAAGACCAGACGTGATGTTTGTTATTCAAAGGGTATTAGAGGCTGAAGGGAATTTTACTCTTTTAGACAAAAATAAAGTTATTAAACAAAATAAATTTTTTAGATTATTTGCAACTTCAAATACAGTTGGTTTAGGAGATACAACAGGATTGTACCATGGTACCCAACAAATAAACCAAGGACAAATGGATAGATGGAATATTGTAACATCTTTAAACTATCTTAGTCTAGATAGAGAAATGGAAATCGTTCTTGCCAAAAATAAAAATTTAAACAATCCAAAAGGTAAAGAAAAAGTATCTAATATGATTAAAGTTGCATCTTTGACTAGAAAAGGCTTTATAGCAGGAGATATATCAACGGTAATGAGCCCAAGAACTGTACTTCATTGGGCTGAAAATGCTGAAATTTTTAAAGACACAGGCTACGCTTTTCGAGTTACTTTTTTAAACAAGTGTGACGATATAGAGAAAAATACAATAGCTGAATATTATCAGAGATGTTTTGGGGAAGAGTTGCCAGAGTCGATGGTTAATATTCAGATCTAAATGAGCTCAAAAGAAGATAATTTTAAAGAGCAATTTAAACAAGCTTTAATTTCTACCGCTAAAGTAATTTCTGAAGATTACAAATTGGATATTAAAAAATTAGACAAAAATTTAAGTAATAAGAAAACTGATTTTTTTGATATAACCAATTTATCAAATAAAAATGATTTTGTTAGACTAAGAGCAGAAACTGATTCAGGTGCCTTAAAGAAAAAATTTTCTAATAAAGAAATATTTAACAAAAACCTACCTAATAATCCTTCTTGTAAATCTTTATATAATATTGCTGAAAAAATTAGGTATGAACTTCTCGGTGGCAAAATGCTCAAAGGAGTTGGGAAAAATTTAAGTGAAAACTATAGTCAAAAAATACTCTCCAATCATAAAGAGCAATTAAAAAATAAAGAAGACGTTCCTGTGACTGAAGCTTTTGAACTATATATGCTAAATAAATTCTTTAAATTAAAGCTCAACGATGTGTCTGAAAGAATGTTAGGTTTTTGGAAAAAAGAATTTGACGAATCAATTGATAAACATTTTTATTTTTTAAGTAAAAATTTGGAGGACCAAAATAATTATAGTTTGAAATTTTCAGAAATTTTGGAGAATATGGATGTATTTGCTTCAAATAATGAGGAGAATAATGAAGAAAATGATGAACAAGAAAATGAGCAAGACAATAAATCTGAGAACGATAATGACGGTCAGTCTGATGACAAAGAGGAAGAAAGCAAACAAGATGATAGTCAGACTAGTTTAGATGCTGGTTTTGATCTTAGCGATCAGCAGATGGAAGAACAATTAGAGGATTCAGATTCTTTAAAAGAGAGTACAGAAAATGTTTTACAAAAGACAAATATAAATAATATTGATCAAGATTATAAGGTATTCACCACAGAATTTGATGAAATTGCAAAAGCTGAAATATTAGAAGACATAAAAGAAACTCAAAAGTTAAGAAAAAATTTGGACCAGCAACTTGTGGGATTTCAAGATTTAATTACTAAGCTTGCTAACAAGCTACAAAGGCAACTACTCGCAAAACAAAATAGAGCATGGGAATTTGATTTAGAAGAAGGTTTACTAGACAGCTCAAAATTAACTAGAATAATTATGGATCCTTATAATTCTTTATCTTTTATGAAAGAAAAAGATCTTGATTTTAAAGACACAATCGTAACTCTATTAATAGACAATTCTGGTTCCATGAGAGGTCGGCCAATAACAATTGCAGCACTTTGTGCAGATATATTATCTAGAACCTTAGAAAGATGCTCAGTAAAAGTAGAGGTTTTAGGCTTTACCACAAAAAATTGGAAAGGTGGTAAAAGCAGAGAAGCTTGGACTAAAAGTGATAAGCCAAGAAATCCTGGAAGATTAAATGATTTAAGACATATAATTTATAAAGGCGCTGACACGCAGTGGAGACAGGCTAAAAACAATATAGGTTTAATGCTTAAAGAAGGCTTGTTAAAAGAAAATATTGATGGGGAAGCTATTTTGTGGGCCTACAACAGAATTAAAAAAAGAAAAGAAGAAAGAAAAATACTCATGGTCATTTCAGATGGTGCCCCAGTTGATGACTCAACTTTATCAGTTAATTCGGGAGATTTTTTAGAAAAACATTTAAAGAAGATGGTTAAATTTATAGAAACTAAGAGTGATGTTGAAATTTTAGCCATCGGTATTGGACATGATGTTTCTCGATATTATGATAAGGCTATTAAGATAACAGATGTGCATGAGCTTGGAGATGTGATGGTTTCTCAACTGAGTGGCTTATTTGAAAATAAAAAGAAACTACACTAAAGCTTTAACAAGTCTTCATTTTTCCATTTAATACTTACTTCAGCCCCACCTCTTGTTTGGGAATTTCTACATAAAATATTTGCATAATTCTTTTCAAGTAGAGTTTTGCCTATAAAAATTCCAAGACCTAATCCAGATTTTGATTTTATTGAAGACTTAACAGATTTTATATAAGGCTCACCAATTTTACTCAAAACATCTTTTGGATATCCCTCTCCGTCATCTTCAATCATAACTTCTGTTAAATCACTATCACTTTTTATATTAATAAAAATTTTATTTTCAGAAAACTTATTTGCATTACCAATAAAATTTCTTAGACCATAAACAATTTCTATTGATTTAGTTATATTTAGTGGATTTGAATTTTGATCATAATTAACAATAAATTCTTTCTTGCTTGTTTGTTGGAATGATTTGACTATTTCACCCACATAGTCTGCCATTGTTAAATCACCATCAATAAAATCATCTTCAATAACTGGGTTTAATGTTAATTTTTTTAAAATCTCACTACATCTCTCTAATTGACTGGCTAATAGCTCAATATCTTTTTTAATATCTTCATTATCTTTAAATTGCTCTAGTAAATCAGTAGAAATAATCTTCATTGTTGAAAACGGTGTACCTAATGAATGTGCAGCAGCAGCAGCCTGTCCACCTAACGATAATAACTCATGTTCTTTGGACATAATTTCTTCCATTTTATTTAGTGCCTCTTTCCTTATTCTAGATTCCGATCCAAACGTTAAAGCAAAATAATTTAAAAAAATTAAAGCAATAATTAATGCTATTGGAATTGAATAATAATAATAACTGTCGACATGAAAATGTTCACTAACTGGATAGGGTAAAGGTTGATTAAAAAAGGTAAGAAAAATAATCATTAAAACTGTGAAACTAACTAACAATAAATTACTTTTAAAACTTAAATTAGATGATGAAAATATAGCTGGAATAATCAAAAAAATTGAAAAAGGATTTATAATTCCACCTGTTAAGTAAATCAAACAACTCAGTTGCAGAATATCAATAAATAAAAAAAGAAATGCAGTTTTATCTATTAGCTGAGTGTGCTTATTAATATAGATTAAATAAAGATTACTTAGCACTCCAATTAAAATTATTGAATTTTCTAAAATTAAATTAAATTTAAAATCAAATACAAAATAAATAAGATTAATTGTTATAAGTTGACCAATAATAGCAATCCACTTTAGGTTGATGTAAGTCGATTTTTTTAATGAAAAATATTTTGAAGTTTCGAAAAACTTCATTATTAAATATCTAGATTTTGAACATTAATTGCATTTGAAACGATAAAATCTTTTCTCAATGCAACATCATTACCCATTAATGTGTGTATTAAATCTTGATCTTTTTTTATATCTTTTGAGTATTGAACTTGTAATAAATTTCTTGTTTCAGGGTCCAACGTGGTATTCCATAGTTCTTCTGGGTTCATTTCTCCTAATCCCTTAAACCTTTGAATACTCATTCTAGATTTTTCATCTTCATAAGCCCTAGTAAATTCTTTTGTTCCTTTTTTAATTTTTTGCAATTCTTTGTTATTCTTTAAAATATAATCTTCCAACTCTTTTTCATCTTTTATATAAATGCCTTTTGTTCCCTTATTGATTTTAAATAAAGGCGGCTGCGCAAGATAAACATGTCCATTTTCAATTAGTTTATTAAATGGTTTGTTGTTAAAGAATGTTAGCAATAATGCTCGTATATGAGAACCATCAACATCGGCATCAGTCATGATGATAATTTTTCCATATCTTAAATCTTTCAAATCAATATCCTCAACTTTTGGATCAAGACCAAGTGCATTAATTAAGGTCACAACCTCATTAGATGACATCATTTTTGCTAAAGATTTTGTTCTATGTTCGCTACCATCTCTATTGCTATTTTTTTTAAGAACAATCTCTTCCACATAAGTATTAAGAATTTTACCTCTAAGGGGTAAAACGGCTTGATTTGACCTATTTCTTCCCTGTTTAGCAGAACCACCAGCAGAATCTCCCTCAACAATAAATAATTCTGTTCCTTCTTGTTTGCCTATTTGACAATCTGCTAGTTTTCCAGGTAATCCGCTTAATTCTAAAGCACCTTTACGTCTAACATTTTCTCTAGCTTTTCTAGCAACATCTCTTGCTAGAGCTGCCTGCATTACTTTAGCTAAAATAATCTTTGATAAAGTTGGGTTTTGATCAAACCATATTGAAAGTTTTTCACTAACAATGCTTTCTACAATCATTCTAACTTCTGATGAAACAAGCTTATCTTTTGTTTGAGAAGAAAATTTAGGATCAGGTATCTTTGCTGAAATTACACACGTTAGACCTTCTTTAATATCGTCTCCTGAAATAGTTAATTTGTTTTTTTTTAATAAATTATGTTCTGTGGCATATTTATTAATTACTCTAGTAAGTGCACTCCTAAATCCTAGTAAATGAGTACCACCATCTTTTTGATAAATATTATTCGTATATGGGTAGATGTCTTCTCCATAGCTTGCATTCCACTTCAAAGAACACTCAATTTCTATATTATCTTTTTTTCCCTCTATATAAATTGGCTTCTTAAATAAATCATTTCCTGTTTTGTTTACAAGTTTTTCTCTTTTTTCATCTAAAAAATCAACGAATTCTAAAACCCCCCCATCAAACTTAAATACAATTATTTTTTCTTTTTTTTGATTTAAGTCATTAACTGTTATCTTTATTCCTTTATTCAAAAATGCAAGTTCACGCATTCTTTTAATAATTATATTTGGGGTAAATTTTATTGAAGAGAATATTTCTTTTGATGGTAAAAATGTTATTTGTGTTCCGGTCTCTTTTGATTTTCCTATAACTTTAAGAGGAGCTTTTGAGGCTCCATCTTTAAATTCCATAAAATATGTGTTTCCATCTCTATCTATTTCTAACTTTAATTTTTCTGATAATGCATTTACAACTGAAACTCCGACACCATGTAATCCGCCCGATACTTTGTATGAGTCGTGATCAAATTTTCCTCCAGCATGAAGCTGAGTCATAATAACTTCTGCAGCAGACATTTTTTCACCCTTATGCATATCAACGGGTATTCCTCTACCATCATCTCTAACAGTAATAGTTCCATCGGAGTTTATTTTAACATCTATATTTTTACAGTGTCCTGCTAAAGCTTCATCTATTGAGTTATCAACAACCTCATAAACCATATGATGCAAACCAGTTCCGTCATCTGTATCACCGATATACATGCCAGGTCTTTTTCTAACTGCTTCAAGACCTTTTAGAACTTTGATGGAGTCAGCCTGGTATGTGGAAAGATTTTTCATATTTTAATAAATGGAAGTTAAATAATTATAACATTTTTTTAAAAAAAAAGAGGTAAATTAATTTCATTAACATACAAGATATTGCTTAATTAGCATTGATTTTAATGTTTATTTAAATTTTGGAGGAGAGACAGGGATTCGAACCCTGGGTACCTTTAACAGTACACACACTTTCCAAGCGTGCGCCTTAAACCACTCGGCCACCTCTCCAATATATAGCTTGTATCAAAAGAATACCATATGATTGATTTATGTCGAAAAAAATTAAATTATTAATAATAGGTAAATATAGTTTTATAGGCTCTAATTTATACAATTTTTTAAAAACAAAAATTTTAATAAAAAGAATTTCTTACGAAAGTTTTACAAAACTAAGTAAAAAATATTTAAACTCATTTACATATATTTGTAATTGCTCAATAACTAAAGATTATCGTGATTGTAAATATAAAAAAAAAAATGATTTAGATTTTCAGATAGTAGAAAAAATTAAAAATTTAAATTGTAACTTTATATTTTTGAGTACGAGGAAAGTATATTTACCAAAAGCTAATTTATTAGAAACAAGTACTATAAAACCTAGAGATAACTATGCACTAAATAAATATATCTCTGAAAAGAAGATAAAGAAAATTATTAAAAATAAATATTTAATTTTGCGAATATCGAATTTAATAGGTAAAAAATTAAATACAAAAATTAATAGAAAAATTTCAAATACCTTTATTGATAATTATTTTAAATTTAAGCATCAAATAAATGAAAATATCTATTATGAAAATAATTTTAAAGATTTTTTATCTATCATTCAGTTTAAGGATATTTTTTATAAAATATTAAAATTAAATTTGATTGGAACTTATAATGTATCATTGGGTAAAAAAGTCTATATAAGTGAGGTTCTCAAAGCTTTAAATAAAAACTTAACTCCAACTAAATTCAAAATAAGTAACATAAAAAGTAAAGATGATTTTTATTTAAATAACAATAAGCTTTTAAAAAAAATTAAATTAAAGATAACTAAAAAAGATTTATTAAATTACTGTCATAAAATATAATCTTTGATCGCATTAGCATTATTGAGAAAATAATCTGGAAATGTGTTGTCAATTTTAATTTTTTTATATACATGCCCTCTATTGTAAAGATCCTCTAAGTTATACATTTTTTGTTTGATTATCCTAATATCTGAATATTTATTAGAACTAAATTCACTATGTGCCGAAGCTTTTAGTTTTTTAGAAATAATATCAATTGAGTAAAGATTATTAAAATGCCAACCACCGTTTTCTATTTTTTGTATACTCTTCTCAGTTCCAATTTTCCAAAAAGGTTTTTTTAAATTCTTAATTAGAATTTTTTTTCTTAGTTCGGTAAAGCTTTTTAGATTTTTTTTTCTACAAATCCTAGAGCCTTCCCATGGCGATTCATACTGATTATAAATATTTAACTTGTAGACATAAATTTTTTGCATAAAAACACCATATTTTTTCTCTAAAAAAAAATTTTCTAATCTTTGAGGATTAGGAATTTCATCTGAGTCAGAGAATAAAATATAATCATCATCTGAAGCATCAATAATACCCTCTAGTAATTTTTCACGTTGAAATTTTTCTGAGCTCCATCTATCCGTGGGATTAGGGAATTTATCTTCTATAACAATATGTCTAACTTTTTTTTTAAAACTCTGGTTTATTAAATTAAAATTAATTTTTTTTTTATCTCCTTTATGATCATAATTAGATTCACAAATTATAAAGTAATCAACAACATCTTTTAATATCTCAAATCTAGCATTTACCAAAAAATTTTCATCAAAAAATGTTATACAGTCAAAAATTTTACTCATTAATTTTAATTATGATAAGACAGTTATTTGCAATATTTTTTTCATGAAAAATATCTATAATTGAAAAATTATATTTTTTATTTTCAAAATATTTAATAAATTTATCTTGATCTTTATAATATACATCTTCTATTATATATGTTCCGTTGGGCTCAAGATACTCAATAGCATTTTCAAAAAAGCAAATATTTGCATTATATTCATGCAAGCCATCTTCTAAAATAATATCAAATTTTTTTTCACCTATATTTTTAAACATTTCTTTTATTGTGATTGGGTCTGTTTGATCTACATAAAATGTTTCTATCCTATCTTCATTTTTAAGAATATTTTTATCAATATCTGCTCCATATATATTTGCATTTTTAAAATAATCTCTCCAAGCTCTTAATGAAGCAAGAGGTATTCCATTTGAACCCATGTTACTTAATACACTTGTGTCATTTGTTCCTAAGCCAATTTCTAAAAAATTTTTTATATTATTTCTTTTATGAAAGAAAATTTCAGAATAATAGCTTGCAAAATTATGATGATTATTTCTGCCACCTTTGTCACTACCAAATAAATTCATTAAGTCAGTTAGTTGCTTATTATTTTTTGAGTTTGATAAGTATGAAAAACTCATATTCTTTTTTTTTCCAAGAAATTTTATTTTATATTTTAATTTCCTTAATTTTTCCCTGATATATTTCATTTATTTTTCCTTACTTATTTTTAATACGCCTATAAATGCTTCTTGAGGTATCTCAACTTTTCCAAATTGTTTGCCTCTAGCTTTTCCTTTTTTCTGCTTATCTAATAGTTTTCTTTTTCTGTCTCTAGCACCGCCACCATGAATTTTTGTTAAAACATCTTTTTTAAAACCTTTAATAGTTTCTCTTGCTATAATCTTTCCTCCAATTGCTGCCTGAACTGGAATCATAAAATTGTGTCGTGGAATTAAATCTCTTAATTTTTCACAAACTTCTCTTCCAACTGTTTGAGCAAAATCTTTATGAACCATCATTGATAGAGCATCTACTGGCTCAGCATTAACAAGTATTCCTAATTTTACTAAGTCTCCCTCTCTATGACCTATAATTTCATAATCAAAACTTGCATAACCACTAGTCATTGATTTAAGTCTATCATTAAAATCAAAAACAACTTCGTTTAGAGGGATTTCATAATTTAAAACCGCTCTATTACCTGAATAACTTAAATTTGTTTGTACTCCTCTTTTATCCTGACAAACTTTTATAATTGCTCCTAGATATTGATCTGGTGTAATAATCGTTGCTTTAATCCAAGGCTCTTCAATAAATTTAATTAAAGTAGGTTCTGGTAAACTTGAAGGATTTTGTAACTCTATTATTTCCCCTTTGTTCATGTGAACTTTATAAACTACTCCAGGTGTTGTGGTTAATAAATTTATATCAAATTCTCTTTCTAATCTTTCAGTTATAATTTCTAAATGCAAGAGACCTAAAAAACCACATCTAAAGCCAAGACCTAACGCAGATGAAGATTCTGCCTCATATGAAAAGCTAGCATCATTTAATTGAAGTTTGCCTAGACCATCTTTTAATTTTTGGTATTCAGAGCTGTCAACAGGAAACAATCCACAAAATACAACTGGTTTACTTGGTTTAAATCCAGGAAGTGCTTCTTGATGTGGTTTGGTTGCATCGCAAATAGTATCACCCACTTTTGTTTCTGATAAAATTTTTATTCCTGTAGTTATAAAACCAATTTCTCCTGCATTTAATTCATTAACATCTGTTGCTTTTGGAGTAAATACGCCTACTTTTTCAATTATATATTCTTGGTTGGTAGACATCATTTTGATCTTCATGTTTTTTGAAATTTTTCCGTTAATAACTCTAACTAAAATAACCACCCCTAAATAAGTGTCATACCAACTGTCAACTAATAAGCATTTTAAATCAGCATCTTTTTCTCCTTCTGGAGCTGGCAGTGACACAATAATTTGTTCTAGAATATCTTCTATACCCTCACCTGTTTTTCCAGAGCAAGGTATGGCATTTTCAGTATCAATACCTATAACTTCTTCTATTTCTTGTTTTGTTTTTTCTAGGTCTGATGCTGGTAAGTCAACTTTATTTAGTACAGGTACTATTTCATGTTTGGTGTCTAAAGCTTGATAAACATTGGCCAATGTTTGAGCCTCCACTCCTTGGGTACTATCAACAATTAAAATAGATCCTTCACATGCATACAGAGATCTACTAACTTCATAGCTAAAATCTACGTGCCCAGGAGTATCAATAATATTTAGAATGTATTCTTTTCCATCTTTTGCTTTATAATTAAGTTTAACAGTTTGAGCTTTAATAGTTATTCCTCTTTCTCTCTCAATATCCATTGAGTTCTAGAACTTGTGCCTTCATTTCTCTTTCGGTTAGTCCACCACAACTATGAATTATCCTATCTGCGATTGTTGATTTGCCGTGATCAATATGCGCAATGATTGCAAAGTTTCTGATATGATCAATTTTTGTCATGATTATGATCTAATCTTAGCACCAGTTTTGGACTCAACAGCAGAAATAATAAGTTGATTAATTTTTTTTAAATCATCTTCGGTCAATGTTTTCTCTAAAGATTGAATAATTACATTTAATGCAATTGATTTTTTACCTTCAGGAATATTGATTCCTTCATAAACATCAAATACCTTGACAGATTTTATTAATTCTTTGTCTACATTAGAGATGGTTTCCATTAATTCTTGAACTTTAAAAGTTTTATCTAAAACAAAAGCAAAATCTCTTTCCGATTTTTGAAAATCTGAATATTTATACTGGGTTTTTTGATCTTTTAATGATTTTTTTGGTTGTTTTAAATTATCTAAAAATATTTCAAACCCTACTAATGCTTCAACCTTAATGTCTAATTTTTTTAATATACCTGGGTGAATGTCACCAAAAAAAGCAACTACTTTTTCTTTACCTTTGTTAAGAAATATTCTTCCTGATTTTCCAGGATGATAATAGCTTGGCGTTCCATCATCAATATAAAGCTTGTCTTTATTGTAACCTGCTTCAACTAAACTTTTGATGACATCACTTTTAACATCAAACACATCTACTGGTCTTTCTTTTTCCAACCAGCTCTGCCTAGCCAATTTTCCCGATCTTAATCCAGTAGCTACAGTTTGTTGCTCACCTGGCTCAGATCCTAAAAAAGTTGGGCCTATTTCAAAAAATGACAAATCTTTAAATCCTCTTCCTAAATTCTTATTCAAATGGACAATCAAATTAGAAAAAATTGAACTTCGCAAAACGTTCAAATCAGAATTTATAGGATTAATTATTTTAATTTCTTTGTTATTTTCAATGAATAGCTGATTAATTTTACTATCAGTAAAAGACCATGTGATAGCCTCAAAATAACCCTTAGAAGCAATAGATCTTTGTAAAAAATGAAATAACTTTTGTTTTAAATTTAATGTTTGTTTTTTTCTAACTTTTTCAGGTTCAATAGTTTTAATTTGATCATAACCCTTAATTCTTACAAGTTCTTCTACCACATCAACTTCTTGTGAAATATCTGGTCTCCAAGATGGTATAACGACATCTAGCAATCCCTTGTTTTCTTTAATTTCAAATCCTAGGTTATCTAAGATTGTGATCATTTCTTTTATATCGATATTAAATCCGGTAATTTTTTCAAACAAAGAAGGATCAAATTTTAATGATTTTTTTTTAACATCTTCAATTTTTTGAATATCAAATTCACTAACTTCACCACCGCATATTTCTTGTATTAGGTTAGCTGCTCTTTCAAGCCCTTGATCAATTGATAATGGGTCAATACCTCTTTCAAATCTAAATTTTGCATCTGTGTCTATATTTAAGATTTTAGATGATTTTCTGATTGATCGTGGGCTAAAGTAAGCAGACTCAATTAATACATTTTTTGTATCCAGCTCAGTTCCAGTTCTTGTGCCTCCTATTATACCACCAAGACCTAATACACCTGACGAATCTGATATGACACACATCTCATCCTCTAATTTATACTCCTTATTATCTAATGCTTCAAATGTTTCACCTTTTTTAGAATTTCTTATAACCATTCCTTTGTCTATTTTATCAACATCATATACGTGAAGTGGTCTATTTAAGTCAAACATTACATAATTTGTAATATCAACTATTGCCGAAATAGGTTTTTGGCCTAGAGAAATTATTTTGTCTTTTAGCCACTCTGGACTTTCAGTATTTTTTATCCCTTTAATTAAACAACTACCAAAGGATATACATGCTTGATTTTTTTCATTTTCAATTTTTACACTAATTGTTTGTTTATTTTTTTTATCAAGTTTTTTTTCTTTTTGATTTATTAATATTCCCGCACCTGCAGCAGCTAAATCTCTTGCTATCCCTCTTACACCTAAGCAATCTGCTCTATTTGGTGTAATGGAAATATCAATTACATTTAAATTTTTTTTTGGAAAATAATTTTCTCCTACTTTTTTATTATATTTTTCTGGTAAAAGCTCTGTTATGCCATCACTTTCGTTTGATAGATTAAGTTCAGATTCTGAACAAAGCATTCCATATGAGGTTACACCTCTTATTTTACTTACCACCAATTTCATTTGGCTTTTTGGTACTACAGCACCAGGAGGAGCATAAATTGTTAACAAACCTTCTTTAGCATTTGGAGCTCCACAAACAACTTTTACTGGTTCGCCTGAACCTATATCAACATCACATACTCTAAGCCTATCTGCATCAGGATGCTTTTCAGCCTTCAAAATTTTGGCAACTACAAATTCATCAAGCTCTCCTGATTGACTATCAACACCCTCTACTTCTAAACCAATATCTGTAAGTTTATCGATGATTTGATTTTCATTAAATTTGGTATCTAAATGATCTTTAAGCCATGCTGTTGTAATCTTCATCGGCTTAAGCCCCTATAGTTTGTTGGGACATCTATTGGATCAAATCCAAAATGATTTAGCCATCTATAGTCACAATCAAAAAAAGCTCTTAAATCATTAATGCCATATTTTAACATTGCGAGCCTATCTATTCCTATTCCAAATGCATAACCTTGGAATTCATCAGGATTTACTTTAACATTTTTTAAAACATTGGGATGAACCATTCCACAGCCTAAAACTTCTAGCCATTTATCACCTTCCCCGATTACTATTTTTCCATCTTTTATTTCATAACCAATATCAACTTCTGCAGATGGCTCTGTAAATGGGAAATGACTAGGTCTAAATCTCATTTTAATTTTATCAACTTCAAAAAACTCTTTAATAAAATAGTTTAAGCATCCTTTTAAGTGCCCCATATTAATATTTTTATCGATATGTAGACCTTCAACTTGATGAAACATTGGTGTATGGGTTTGATCGCTGTCAGATCTATATGTTCTACCTGGCGCTATTATTTTAAAAGGTGGTTTATCATTAAGCATTGTTCTAATTTGAACTGGAGAAGTATGTGTTCTTAATAATAGTTCTTTTGCATCATCTAAATAAAAAGTATCATGCATATCTCTTGCGGGATGGTTATCAGGCGTATTTAATGCAGTAAAATTATTATATTCATTTTCAACATCTGGTCCTTCTTCTACACTAAAACCAATTTCTGAAAAAATTGAAGAAATTTCATCTATGACTTGAGATACAGGATGAATTTTTCCCTGAACAAAAGGTCTTTCTGGTAAAGTTATATCTATTTTTTCTTTTTCTAACTTTTTGTTAATCTCTTTTGTTTCAATATCGTTAATTTTTATAGTAATCAAATTTTCAAGTTCATTTTTGACTAAGTTTAAATTTGATGCAAATTTTTTTCTTTCTTCTTCTGCTAATTTTCCAAGCTGTTTAAATTGTGAGCTGATTAACCCAGTTTTACCAAATAGTTCTGTTTTAATTTGATTAACTTGATTTAAATCTAAATTCTCTTTTAACTTTAAAAGAAATTCATCTTTTATTTTTTTAATATCAGACATATTGAGAGATTATTTCTTCGCCGAAGAAAAACAATAGTGAAGATTAATTTAGTGCCGATTGAGCTTTTTGAACGATCGTTTTAAAGGCTTCTGGGCTATCGTATGCTATTTCAGCTAGTATTTTTCTATCTAACTTAATTCCACATTTAGTTAAGCCATTAATAAATTTTGAATAAGTTAATCCTTCAGATCTAACACCTGCATTGATCCTTTGTATCCATAAAGATTTGAATTCTCTTTTTTTAGTTCTACGGTCTCTATAAGCATATTGCATAGCTTTTTCCATGGCCTGCTTTGCAACTCTTATAGTATTTTTTCTTCTGCCCCATTGACCTTTGACAGCTTTTAAAACTTTTTTATGTTTAGCGTGACTTGTTACGCCTCTTTTTACTCTAGCCATTTTATCCTCTTAAACTGTAAGGCATGTATGATTTAACTATTTTGCCATCTTGTTTTGACATAGCAGTCGTGCCTCTTAATTTTCTAATTTGTGAATTTGTTCTTTTTATCATGCCATGTCTCTTTCCAGCTTGAGCCATCATAACTTTCCCTGTAGCTGAGATCTTAAAGCGTTTCTTTGCTGAACTTTTAGTTTTTAATTTTGGCATAATTCTGCGGACTTATACAAATATTGGAATGGATTTACAACCTCTATTAAGCCTTATAAAGGCTGAATAACCATGATCATTTGCTTCCCATCAAACTTTGGGTTCAATTCGACTTTGCCAATATCTTGCATGTCAGTTTTTATTTTATCCATTAATTCTCTGCCTAAGTGTGAGTGCTGTAGTTCTCTACCCTTAAATCTTATTGTAAATTTTACCTTGTCACCTTTTCCAATAAATTTTTTAGCATTTTTAACCTTAAAATCATAATCATGCGTTTCTGTAACTGGTCTCATTTTAATTTCTTTTAATAAAACAATTTTTTGTTTCTTTTTAGCAACATTTGCTTTTTTTTGAGCATCATATTTAAATTTACCCATATCAATAATTTTACATACAGGTGGTTTTGCATTTGGGGCTATCTCAATTAAATCTAAACCTTGTTCTTTGGCCATTGATATAGCTTCATTAGTATTTAATATTCCTATGTTATCACCATCACTTCCAATAACCTGAACTTCTGGCGCAGTAATCCTATTATTGGACTTAGGTCCTCTGTCTTTTGTTCTTCTTTGAAAGTAATTTCCTTTAAAATCTGCCACTTAGTTTGAAGGTGCTTTATTTAAAGCTGAGAATTTTTTTAAAAATAAGTTTAATTCCATATTTTCTTGTTTGTTAGTATCTAATCTTCTAATCGTTACTGAGTTACTGTCAACTTCTTTTTTACCACAAATTAATAAAAGTGGTATTTTAGATAAAGAATGTTCTCTAATTTTATAATTCAAATTATGGTTTTTTAAATCTACTTCAGAGCTTATGCCTACATTATTAATCTTTTCATTTACTTCTTTTGCATAAGAATCAAACTCTTCTGAAATTGGAATTACGACAGTTTGTAAGGGAGCTATCCAAAATGGAAATTTACCTGCATAGTTTTCTATAAGAATTCCAATAAATCTTTCTAATGATCCAAATAACGCCCTGTGAAGCATTACTGGAATTTTTTTAGTTCCATCTTTATCAACAAAAGAAGCATCTAGTCTTCCTGGTAAATTAAGATCTACCTGTAAAGTTCCACATTGCCAATCTCTACCAATAGCATCTCTTAAAACAAATTCAATTTTTGGACCATAGAATGCTCCCTCTCCTTTATTAATTGTGTATTCAAGCTTTGAAGCTTTAACTGCATCTAACAAAGCTTTTTCAGCCTTGTCCCAAACATTATCATCACCAACTCTTAAATCTGGTCTATCTGAATATTTTAATATTACATCTTCAAATCCAAGATCTTTATAAATATCTAAAATCAAATTTGTAACAATCAAACACTCTGATGTAATTTGATCTTCTGTGCAAAAAATATGAGCATCATCTTGAGTAAAGGCTCTAACTCTTAATAGTCCATGTAAGGCACCTGAAGGCTCATATCTGTGCACTTTTCCAAATTCTGAAATTCTTAAAGGAAGATCTCGATAACTTTTTAAACCTTGATTAAAAACTTGTACGTGACCCGGACAATTCATTGGTTTGATTGCAAATATTTTGTCATCTGGTGTTTGGGAGGTATACATGTGTTCTCCATATTTTTCCCAGTGGCCAGATTTTTCCCATAGAGATCTATCTAAAATTTCAGGAGTGTTTACTTCTTTATATCCAGCTTTTTCTTGTCTAGCTCTCATGTATGCAACTAATTTTTGAAATAACTTCCAACCTTTTTCGTGCCAAAATACTGATCCTGGACTTTCTTCCCTAAAGTGAAATAAATCCATTTCTTTTCCAAGTTTTCTATGGTCTCTTTTTTCTGCTTCTTCTATTCTTTTTAAATATTCATCTAAGTCTTTTTGTGATGCCCAACTTGTTCCATAAATTCTTTGTAGCATTTCATTATTTGAGTCGCCTCTCCAATAAGCTCCTGATACCTTTGTTAATTTAAAGTATTTACCAATTTTTCCTGTTGAAGACAGATGAGGGCCTTTGCATAAATCATGCCAGTCTCCATGAAAATATATAGAAACATCTTCACCTTGTGGAATACTTTCAATAATTTCAGCCTTGTATATTTCTCCTTTATTCTTGAAATGAGATATGGCCTCATCTCTTTTCCAAACTACTCTTGTAGTTGGAACGTCTCTATCAACAATTTCTTTCATTTTATTTTCAATTTTATTTAAATCATCCTCTGTAAAAGGTTCTTTCCTTGAAAAATCATAATAAAATCCATTTTCTATAATTGGACCAATGGTTACTTGTGTTCCTGGAAAGAGTTCTTGAACGGCCATTGCAGTTATATGGGCCGTGTCATGACGGATAGTTTCTAAACCTTCTTTATCTTTTGAAGTAAAAATTTTAATTGAGCAGTCTTCATCTATAACAAAACTTAAATCTTTAAGCTCTTCATTAACACTAATAATAGTTGCCTGCTTTGATAAAGATTTACTAATCTTTTCAGCAACCTCAAGTCCTGTTACTTTATTTGGAAATTCAATAGTGTTTCCATCTGGCAATGTTATTAATGGCATTTAATTCAATAATTTTTTGTATTCTGAATATGTAGAAAAACACATTTTTTCAACATTAAATTTTTTAATTATATTTTTTCTACCCTCTATACCAATATATTTCAATCTAGATTCATCTAATTGTAGGGCTTCTACTATTTTTTTACTCAAAGCTTCTGCATTACCAGACTGAAATAAAAAACCCGTCACATTATCACTAATAGTTTCGTTAGATCCCCCAATATCACTTGCTATTATTGGTTTTTCCATTGATTGAGCTTCAACTGCTACTCTTCCAAAAGCTTCAGGTTCTACTGAGGCCGAAACAACAATGTCTGATATTTTGTAGGCTAAGGGCATATTTTTACAATGTTCTATAAATTTTAAATGACTAGTTAGCCTATATTGCTCAGCCAATCTTTTAATTTTTTTTGTATAAATGTCTCTTCCTTGATCGCTACCCAAAATAACAGCATTAAAAGAATCATATCCCAATTCTTTATTAACAAGATTTAATGCTTCAATAAATATCTCCTGTCCTTTCCAGGCAGTTAACCGACCTGGCATTAGGATTATTTTTTTATTTTTATCAACTTCCCAATCTGAAATAAGTCTGTTTTCTTCACTGTCTAAAGTTGTTGATGAATCAAAATAATCGACATTAATACCCCTAAAAATTACTAAGAATCTTTTTTTTAAATCTAAATATTTTGAATAATTTTGATTAATGTGTGAAAAAATAAAATTTGATCCTGCTATTATTAAATCTGATCTAACCATTACTGAATTATAAAATTTTTTAATTGAGTTTTTAAAATTATAAGTACCATGAAAGGTTGTAACAAACTTTCTTCTTGTAATTTTTGTTGCAAACAAACAAGACCAAGCTGGAGCACGACTTCTTGCATGGACAATAGATATATTATTTAGTAAAATAATAAAAATCAAAGCTATTGAATTAAAGAGCATTAAAAATGGATTTTTACTATGGACGGGAAGTTTTATTACTTTTACTTTTTTTCTATCAATAAATTTTAATAATTCTCCTCCACTAGTTACGATATAAGAACTACAATTATTTTCTGGTAAATAGTGTGCAAGATCGTAACAGCCTGTTTCTGCACCCCCATATCCAAGTTTAGGAATTACTTGCAATACTTTTAATTCTGAAGACATTTGATAGAACTATATATTAAGAATTAATTCTAATAAACTCATATGAATAAATTTAAATACATTAGGGTCCTTAATAACAAGGAAATAAGATACTTAAGTAAAGAATATAAAGATAAACTCTATATTGTTTTTTTACATGGTTTTATGTCAAATATTGAAGGTGAAAAACCTCAGACTATATTAAAATTTGCTAAAAAAAATAAACTTGGCTTTCTTGCTCTCGAATATTCTGGTCATGGAAAGTCCTCAGGAAAATTTACCAAGGGAAATATCACTCAATGGTCAAAAGAAGTTGAAACTGTAATTAAAAAAATAGTTAAAAAAAATAAATTTATCTTAGTTGGCTCAAGTATGGGTGCATGGCTCTCCTTAAATCAATTTAAATATTTTAAAGATCAAATTAAAGGTTTTTTAGGAATTGGTTCAGCTCCAGAGTTTTTACAAAACCTAATGTGGAAAAAATTCTCAAAAAAAATGAAGAACGAAACTACAAAGAAAGGAATTTATAATTTAAAACATGGTAATTATGAGTATCCAATCACCTATCAATTAATAAAAGATGGTAGAAAAAATAAAATCTTAAATAAAAAAATTAAATCCAGCATCAAAGTAACTATGATTCACGGAAGTAAAGATGAAGTTGTTCCGACAAGTTATTCCAGAAGAGTTCTTAGGCTATTTACTAAAGCTAATAAAAAATTAGTAATAATAAAAAATGGTGATCACAGTTTATCAAGCAAACAGGGCCTAAAGAGAATACTCTTAGAACTAGATAAAATTACCTCTAATATAGTTTAGTCCTTCAATGTAGCTTGGAAATTTCAAATTATAGTTAAAATAACTTTTCATCTTTTTGTTGCTAACTTTTTTAGACTCATTATAAAAATTTTTCAACATCTTGCTTTTAATTTGGTCAACTTCAATTTTTTCAATATTTTCAATATTTAACATTTTTGCTCCAAATAAAGTAATATCTTCAGATGTGGAAGGTTTATCATCAGATAGATTATATATTCCTCCTGACTTAAATTTTGATAAAGATTTAAATAATATGTTTGAAATATCATCCACATGAATTCTAGAAAAATAATGATTCTTTTTATTGATCAATTTCACATCTCCTGATTTTAGACGTATTAAAATATTTTTTTCATTAGAATAGATTCCAGATAACCTGAATATCTGAATTGGTATTTTGTTATTTTTTTCCAAAGAAACCCATGCATTTTCAGCTTTTAATCTTGCAATACCATTAGTTGAGGTTGGGTTTGTTTTGCTATTTTCATTAACCCATTCTCCCTTATGATCCCCATAAATACTAGTGGCCGATAAATAGGTTATCCATTTTACTTTGGAGTTTTCTATAAATTTAGAAAAATTTTTTATAACTAGATCTTCTTGATTTTCTGGTGGTATAGAAACTAAAATATGATCTGCTGCTTTTAATTTTATAACTAAATTTTTATCAAATTTTTCACTACTAAATAGGTAGCTATTATAATTAATACCATTGAATATTTTTTTTGAAGATTCACTCCTAGAAGTTGCTGACAAGTTAATATTATATTGCTCAGTATTAAGCTTCTTTATAAAGTTTTTTGCTACTTGACCAAAACCAAAACAAAAAATATTTATATCCTTCATTTTAACTAACTTCTTTTATAACAGATTTTAAACTTATTGGGTTTTTTAGCTTATCAATCATTTCTTTTGGACAAACTTGTATAAAATTAGAAATTTCCTTATCAAAGTTTTCTATTATCTTTTTAGAAAAATCTGAATTTGTCTCCTGGTGATGTTCTTTTACTAAATTTTTTAAATAAGCTATCCAATGATCCGTTTCTGGTATTTGCCATACTACAGTCTCTGGATTTACTTTTTTGTCGAATTTCTTATTTATATCGTAAATAAACGCCATTCCACCTGTCATTCCAGCTCCAAAATTGTCTCCTACATCACCCAAAACTACAACCGTACCACCAGTCATATATTCACAAGCATTAGAATCACAGCCTTCAATAACCGAAATTGATCCTGAATTTCTTACGGCATACCTTTCTCCAGCTTGACCTGCTGCAAAAAGTTTTCCAGATGTTGCTCCATACAAAACTGTATTTCCTATTATGGTATTCTCATCTGAAACTAAATTACTTTCATCTGGAAGTTTAACTACCACTGTTGCTCCTGACAAACCTTTACCAACATAATCATTAGCGTCACCTTTTAAAATAAGTTTTAAACCTTTGATTCCAAATGCTCCGAATGATTGTCCTGCCGATCCTTTAAATTTTAAAGATAAAAAGCCATCTTCTAATTTTTCAGATCCATATTTTTCATAAAGATGATTAGAAATTCTTGTACCAACTGTCCTATGAGTATTTTTAATAATATATTCTTTTTCAATAATTTTTACTTTTCCTATTTGTTCTTTAATTTCAGGTAAAATTTTTTGATCTAAAGTATCTGGAACAGAATTTATTTCTGGAACTGTACAGTACCTTGTGTTCTCACCAGCATCTGTTTGAACAAATAAAGGATTTAGATCTAAATCGTCTAAGTTTGATGAGGCTTTGCTTACCTGTCTTAATAAATCAGTCCTACCAATTATTTCATTCAATGATTTAAATCCTATTTGTGCTAAAATTTCTCTTACTTCCTCAGCTATGAATTTAAATAAGTTAACTACTTTTTCTGGCGTACCAGAAAATTTTTCTCTTAGTTTTTCATCTTGTGTACAAACTCCAACTGGACATGTGTTTGAATGACACTGTCTAACCATTATACATCCCATAGCTACTAAAGCTGTAGTTGCTACTCCATATTCTTCAGCCCCCATCATAGCTGCAATAACAACATCTCTTCCTGTTTTAATTCCACCATCTGTTCTTAGGGTAATTTTATGTCTTAAATTATTTAAAGTTAAAACTTGGTTAGCCTCAGTTAAACCCATCTCCCAAGGTATCCCAACATATTTAACACTTGTTTGTGGCGTTGCTCCTGTTCCTCCATTATGTCCAGAAATTAAAATTATATCTGCTTTAGCTTTAGCTACCCCAGCTGCGATTGTTCCTATACCAGATGATGCTACTAATTTTACACCAACTCTTGCTTTTGGATTGGCTTGTTTAAGATCATAAATTAATTGAGCTAAATCTTCGATAGAATAAATATCGTGGTGAGGTGGTGGTGATATTAAGGTTACACCCGGTGTTGAATGTCTTAATTTAGCAATTTCTTCTGTGACCTTAAACCCTGGTAATTGACCTCCCTCACCAGGTTTTGCCCCTTGTGCAATTTTAATCTCTATTTCGTTACAGTTATTTAGATATTTAAGTGTTACTCCAAATCTTGCTGAAGCTATTTGCTTAACTCTAGAATTAGCACTGTCACCGTTTTCCATCTTAATAAATCTTTTTTCATCTTCGCCACCTTCACCACTACAAGAGGCTCCTTTAATTCTATTCATTCCTATAGCTAAAGTTTCGTGTGCTTCTTTCGATAATGCACCATGAGACATACTTCCACTTCCAAATCTTGTTAAAATATTTTCAATTGGTTCTACTTCTGAAATATCTAAGGACGGGTTTAAATTTTTATCTCTAAATCCAATTAAATCTCTAAGATGTATAGGTGGAAGATTATAAATACCTTCTGCATATTTTTTATAAGCTTCAAAAGAATTTGACGAAACTGCACTTTGTAGAAGATGAATAAGCTTACCTTGATATTGATGAGTTTCACCATTCTTTCTATACCTATAAATTCCCCCAATTGGTAAAACTGTATCTGTTCCTTCAAATGCTTCTTTATGAATGGTTCTTAATTTTTTTTCTATTCCATTTAAACCTATGCCTGAAATTTTTGATAAAATTCCTGGAAAATACTCTGATGCTACTGTTCTACTCAAACCAACTGTTTCAAAATTACATCCACCTCTATAAGAGCTTATGACCGAAATTCCCATTTTTGACATTATTTTCAGAAGCCCATAATTTACTGATTGTATATATCTCTCTATGCATTCATCGTACCCAAACTTTCCAAATAATTTTTTTTCAAACCTTTGATATAAACTATCCAGTGCTAAATAAGGATTAACAGTAGTAGCCCCAACACCTATAAGTGTTGCAAATGAATGTGTGTCTAATGCTTCCCCAGTTTGAGCATTGATTGATGCATAACCTCTTAATTTTTTTTTTATAAGATAGGTATTTATTGCACCAACACTTAATAGCATTGGAATGGGTAATCTTTTTTCAGAAATATTTTTATCACTTAAGATTAATTGAGTAAGGCCTTGTCTAACTGCAATTTCAGATTCTTTTCTAATTCTCTCAATAGAGGTTTCAAGATTTTCACTTTTATCAAAAGTACAATCAATTATTATTAATTTTTCACCAAAAAAATTAGTAAATTTTTCTAATTGAGAATTTGATAATATAGGGCTGTCTAAAACATATATGTTTTCTTCTGTTAAATTAGTAAAATCTAAAATATTTCCAAGATTACCAAAACGAGTTTTTAAACTCATAACCTTATTTTCTCTTAAAGAATCAATTGGTGGATTTGTAACTTGACTAAAATTTTGTCTAAAAAAATGGTAAAGCGGTCTATAACGGTCAGATAGTACTGCAAGTGGAGTATCATCACCCATAGAACCAATGGCCTCTTTTGCGTCTTCTGCCATGGGATGAAGAATAAGCTCTAAATCCTCTAAACTGTAACCAAATGTATGTTGTCTTTTTTTTAGCTCATCACCTGAAAAATTAGATTTTTCATTTTTTATTGGAAATTTTTTTTCTAAATCAATTATCTGATTGTTAAAATGTTTAAACTCTTTTGCCAAATAATCTTTTATTTCAACATTAGAAAATACTTTACCTTTAGCTATTCTAACTCCAAGAATTTCTCCAGGTCCTAATCTACCTTTTTTAAGAATTTGCTTCTCATCAATTTCAACCATTCCTGTTTCTGAACCTGCACATAATATTTTGTCTTTTGAAATAGTATATCTCATTGGGCGTAACCCATTTCTATCAGCAGCTACAATGGCCCATTCATTATCGGTAGCTGCAATAGCAGCTGGTCCATCCCATGGCTCCATTGTACTGTTTAAAAAATTAAATAGTTGTTGATGATCTTTTGATAATGTTTGACTTTTTTTAGACCATGCATCTGGAATTAACATTAGTTTTGCAAGAGGCGCTGATTGGCCAGAAATATTTAAAAGTTCAAAAACACTATCTAGTGCAGCAGAGTCAGAGGATCCTGGTTGTATAACTGGTTTTAAATTTTCCATATTATCAAATAATGGACTATTCATTTCTTGCTCATGAACTTTCATCCAGTTTGTATTCCCTTTGAATGTATTTATTTCTCCATTATGAGCTAGTGCTCTAAAAGGTTGTGCTAGATCCCAACTTGGTGCTGTGTTTGTTGAAAACCTTTGATGAAATATTGCAAACCGAGATATGAACCTTTCATCTTTTAAATCTAAATAAAAATCTGCAATAGACTCTGCTAAAAACATTCCCTTATAAATAACTGACTTAGAACTTAGTGAACAAATATAAAAACCTTCTATCGCATCTTTAATAGCTTCTTTTTCAATTTTTCTTCGAGATTCATAAATTTTTCTTTCTAACTCTTTTTCTGTTAAGTCTTTATTATTATGTTTAAATAGTACTTGAGTGATTTCGGGTCTCGTAAGATTTGCTTTTTCACCTAAAACTTTTGGATTTACTGGAACCTGTCTCCATCCATAAATACTAAAATTACTTTTTGTTAATTCACTTTCAATTAAAGTTCTTGCATTTTCTTGTGCTTGATAATTATTTCTAGGTAAAAAAATCATACCCACACAAATTTCTGAACCATCATGATCATGACCTGTGATTTCTATTTTCTCAGCAAAGAAATCTGAAGGAATTTCCAAATGGATTCCAGCTCCATCACCTGTTTTTCCATCAGCATCAACAGCTCCTCTGTGCCAAACAGCTTTTAAGGCATTAATTCCATATTCTACTACTTTCCTTGATTTTTTACCCTCCGTAGAAGCAATCAATCCTACTCCACAAGCGTCATGCTCCATTTCTTTTGAATAAACATGGCCTTCTTCAAGAATTTTAAGATTTTTTTTATAATTTTTCATTAAGCAACCTTCTCTTTACTGAGTTCTTTGCTCTCTAAAAAATTTTTTATTGATACTGCTACGTCTCTTCCATCTTTTATAGCCCAGACAACTAAAGATGCGCCCCTAATAATGTCTCCTGCTGCAAAGACACCTGGTAAATTTGTCTCCATTGTATCAAAATTAGTTTTTAATGTTCCCCATTTAGTAACTTGTAGATCCTCAGAGCCAAATAGTTTAGGTAAATTTTCAGGATCAAAGCCAAGAGCCTTGATTACTATATCTGCTTTAATATTAAAGTGAGAATCATTCTGGATTTCTGGTTTACGTCTACCACTGTCATCAGGTTCACCAAGTTTAATTTTATCCACCATCAAACCTTCAACTTTATTTGTTCCAACAAATTCTTTAGGGCTAGATAACCATACAAACTCTACACCCTCTTCCTCTGCATTAGCTACCTCTCTAGCAGATCCAGGCATATTTTCTTTGTCTCTTCTATAAAGGCATTTAACTGATTTTGCTTTTTGTCTGATTGAAGTCCTAACACAGTCCATTGCAGTGTCACCTCCTCCAATTACAACAATATTTTTTCCTTCAGCATTTAAGGTTCCATTATCAAATAACTCTACCTTATCTCCTAATCCTTTTTTATTTGAAGCTGTTAAAAATTCCATAGCTGGAAAAATATTTCCTAAATCTTTTCCTGGTAGATCTATTTCTCGAGCTTTATAAACTCCAGTTGCAATTAAAAGAGAGTCATGTTTTTTTCTTAATTGCTCTAATGTAGCATCTTTTCCAACTTCAAAATTTTGAACAAATTTAATTCCACCCTCTTCTAATAATTTGGTTCTTCTTTCTACAACAAATTTTTCTAATTTAAAATTTGGGATCCCATAAATCATTAAACCACCAGCTCTATCATATCGATCATATACAGTAATTTGATAACCTAACTTACGTAACTGCTCTGCAGCAGCAAGACCAGCTGGACCAGCACCTATAATTCCAATACTTTGACTCTTTTCGTTTTTAACTTTTATTGGATTGACCCATCCTTGTTCCCAAGCATTATCAGTAATATATTTTTCAACTGAACCTATGGTTACAGTTCCATGTCCTGATTGTTCGATTACACAATTTCCTTCACACAATCTATCTTGTGGACATATTCTTCCACACACCTCTGGCATGTTGTTAGTACTTTGAGATAATTCGTAAGCCTCTTTTAATCGTCCCTCTGCAGTTAATTTCAGCCAATCTGGAATATTATTACTTAATGGACAATGTACCTGACAAAAAGGAACTCCACATTGTGAGCATCTGCTAGATTGTTCGCCTGCCTTTTCATTAATAAACTCTTTATAAATTTCGTTAAAATCTTCTTTTCTGTTGCCAACTTCTCTTTTAGGTGGAGTTTGTTGACCTATTTTAACAAATTTAAGCATTTTTTCTGACATATATACCCTTTAATAAACTGAGCATATAATAAGGTTTTGTGTAATAAAAGACAAATAAGGTCAATATATATGACCTTAAATTTACAATAAATACCGTTAATTCTTTATATTTTAATTTTTGCATATCTAATATGTTCAAATGGAATTGTTTAAATCATTGAATATTTAAGCTACGAAGCTTTAAATGTTCTCAAATATTATTGAAATTATAATCCTATCAATAGTTCAGGGCATATCAGAATTTTTGCCGATCAGTTCATCGGCTCATTTAAACATTGTTGAAATAATCTTTGAGTTTAATTCTAACTCACTAATGATTGACGTTAGTCTCCATCTTGGCTCTTTACTAGCAATAATCTTTTATTTTAGAAGAGAGCTACTAGACCTTAGAAATAATCAAAAATTATTATCTTTATTAATTATTGGCTCTATACCAATTGTAATAGCTGGGTACATAATCAGCTCCACGGGTCTAGTTAGTCTATTAGAAAATAATTTAAAGATAATTGCTTGGATGACATTAATTTTTGGAATTATTTTATATCTTGCAGACAAAAGTAAATTTGATAAAAAAATATCCTCCAACCTAAATTTTAAAACAATACTATATATCGGTTTGTTTCAAATACTTGCTTTAATACCAGGTGTGAGTAGGGCAGGAATTACAATAACAGCTGCAAGGCTTTTCAGGTTTAATAGATTTGATTCAAGCAAAATTTCTTTTTTACTAGCTATACCTGCAATAGCTGGAGCAAGTGTACTACAATTAAAAAATGCTATTGGCCAAAACTTTGAATTTAACTACCTTATACTAATATCAATTACTCTTTCTTTTTTATTTTCTTATTTTACAGTTAAGTTTTTTCTAGACTACATAAACAAATTTTCTTTAAATGTTTTTGTAATTTATAGAATTATTATTTCAATAATTTTATTTATAATAATATATAATTAATTCTTTTTTAATATTGGTGCTAATTGTGAAAATAAAACACCAAATAAAATAAATAAACACCCAAATAGATTATTTATATCTAAAATTTGATCTAATAAAATCCAAGCAGCAATTGTTGCAAAAACACCCTCTAAAGAAAAAATTATTGCTGATGGAGCAGGGGATATATTTTTTTGTGCATATATTTGCAAAACAAATGCAAGGCCTCCAGATAAAACTCCAGCATATAAGATTTGAAATTTTTCTTTAAGAATATTAGACCAAATAAAGTCTTCAAAAATTAATCCTATGATTAATGATAAAGAGGCAACAATTAAAGTTTGAATTGCACCAATTGTTAATGGAAGATTGTAGTTTTCTATAATTTTACCAGTAAAGATAATGTGTGTGCTCCAGAAAAATGCACCCATTATTATAAGCGCATCACCAGTTCTAACCGTTGCACTGTAAAAATTAGTTAGCAAATAGCCTCCCATAACACAAAGGAGAACTGAAGGCCAAATACTCCAGTGAATTGGCTTTTTATACATAAAAAAAATTATAAACGGGACCATTGGTACATAAAAAATAGTAAAGAACGCTGCATTAGCAACATCTGTATAGAGTAAAGCCACTTGTTGAAGTGCTGATCCTAAGAATAAAGATAGGCCTATTAAAAGAGCTAAGTTGGTAAATTCTTTTTGATTTCTTTGGACTGATTTTGAGATATTTTTTCTTTCAAAAATAAAAGCTAAAGGGGCTACTACTAAAAAGCCCACAAAAAACCTAACCGCATTAAAAGTGAAAGGACCAATGTCGTCCATTCCAGTATCTTGAGCAATAAAAGTTGTTCCCCATATGAATGTACAAAGTAATGCACAAAATAATGATGAGGTTTTTGACATTAAAATTTATACAGCTAATTTATAAGCAAAATTTTTGCCTAAATTTTCTTTTAGATCATTATTAAATCTAGCTGCTTCAGCTCCATCAATTATTCTATGATCATATGATAGTGAAAGCGGTAACATTGTTCTTATTTCAAATTTTCCATTAAAAAAAATTTGTTTTTTTTGTGCTTTACCCACTCCTAGTATAGCAACTTCAGGATAATTTATTATTGGTGTAAAAAATGAACCTCCAATTCCTCCAAGACTTGTAATGGTCATAGATCCTCCAAAGAATTCTTTCTTATCTATTTTTAAATTTCTACATTGGTCGCTTACTGTTTTCAATTCATTACCAATATATGAAATACTTTTATTGTCAGCATTTCTAATTTTTGGCACCATTAAACCATGTGGTGTGTCGACTGCAATTCCAACATGAAAATAATTTTTCATTGTTATTTTTCCATTTTCAATATCATCTATTGATGAGTTGAAACTAGGAAACTTTTTTAAAGATGCAACTAAAGCTTTAACAATAAAAGCTAAGGGAGTAATTTTTTTTTTTTCACCTGTGTGAATATCAGTAAGTGAAGTTCTAAAATCTTCCATTTCAGTTATATCTGCTTCATCATGATTTGTTACATGAGGTATTGTAGTCCAAGAATTAACTAAATACATAGAGGCTAATTTTTTAACCCTAGGCATATCTTTAACTTCAATTTCTCCAAAATCAGAATGGGAAAATTCACTAACAATTTTTTTAGGTTGAGCTTCAGTCTTATCTGAAGTTTTATTAATTTTAGAGGATATAAAATTTTTTACATCATCTTCTACAATTCTTCCTTGTCTTTCACTGCCAACTATCTCGTTAATATTAACCCCAAGCTCTCGAGCAAATTTACGTACTTTTGGGCTTGCAGATGAAGCTTCTGAATTGTCTTTTTTTATTAAATTTTGTGTTTGTATAACTTTTTCAATTTTTTCTTCTTGATTTTGTTTTCTAACTGGTTTTGCTTCTTTAATAGTTTTTTGCTCTATACTCTTTTCTTCTTCTCCAGATTGCTCTACAGTTAATATTAAATCACCTTCTGAAACCCTATCTCCTACTTTAATTTTAACAGACTTAACCTTTCCGTCAAAAGAAGCTGGTATTTCAACACTAGATTTATCACTCTCAATTGTAATAAGTGGATCATTTTTAGATACTGACTGACTATTTGAAACTAATACTTCGATTACCTCAACGTCTTTAAATTCGCCAATATTTGGTACTTTAATCTCTTTATCTGACATCTTATAGTTTTGTTGGCATTGGTTTGCTGCCATCAATATTATACTTCTTTATGGCTTCTTTAGCATATTTTGAGGCTATTAGTTGCTCTTTTGCTAGTACGCTAAGTCCATAAGCAACAATATGTTCTTTATCAACTTCAAAAAAATCTCTAAGGTTTTTTCTAGTGTCGCTTCTTCCATAACCATCTGTACCTAAAGAATAAAAACTTTTATTAGTATAGGGTCTGATTTGATCAGAATTCATTCTCATGTAATCTGAAGCTGCCAAAATTGGTCCTTCAGTTTTTCCTAAGCACTGTTCTACAAATGAAACTTTTTGTTCTTTATCAGGGTTTAAAAGATTATATCTCTCAACTTCCATACCGTCTTTTCTCAACTCATTAAAACTAGTGACACTCCAGATTTCACTATCTATCTGATATTCATTTTGAAGGATTTCTGCTGCAGCCATCATTTCTCTCAATATTGTACCGGAGCCTAAAAGTTGAATTTTAGTTTTTTTATATTTATTGAACTCTTTAATTTTATACATTCCTTTAAGAATTCCTTCTTCACAATTCTTATCTTTTGGTATGCTTGGATGTGAATAATTTTCATTCATGGTTGTGATATAGTAAAAAACATTCTCATTTTTTTCATGCATTCTTCTCAAACCTTCTCTAAAAATAACAGCTAGCTCATAATGAAAAGTTGGGTCGTATGTCACACAATTTGGTATTGTTGAGGCTATCAAGTGACTGTGTCCATCCTGGTGTTGTAGTCCTTCACCAGCTAAAGTAGTTCTTCCAGCTGTTGCTCCAATTAAAAATCCTCTAGCCTGACTATCTCCACCTGCCCATGCAAGGTCACCTATTCTTTGAAAACCAAACATAGAATAAAAAATATAAATTGGTATCATTTCAATATCATGATTAGTGTAGGAAGTTGCAGCAGCAATCCATGACGACATTGCTCCAGCTTCATTAATTCCTTCTTCTAGAACCTGTCCAGTTTTCTCTTCTCTGTAAGAACTTAACTGAGCAGAATCTTCTGGTTCATACTTTTGACCTTCGTGTGCATATATTCCTATTTTTTGAAAAAATCCTTCCATACCAAAAGTTCTTGCTTCATCAGGAATAATTGGAACTAATCTGGGTGAAATATTTTTGTCTCTTAATAAATTTGTAAACATTCTAACTAATGCCATGGTTGTAGACATTTCTTTTTCACCCGTTGATACTTTCATAAAATCGAAAATATCTTTTGCTGGTGCTTTAATAGGTTTTGAATATGTTGTTCTTTCAGGTAAGAAACCACCAAGTCTCATTCTCTTTTCTTTAATATACTTAATCTCTAATGATTTTTCATCAGGCTTGAAATACTCAACATTTTTTACCTGTTCATCTGTTAATGGGACATCAAAACGATCTCTATAATATAGCAAATCATCTACATCTAATTTTTTAGTTTGATGAGTAGTGTTAACACTTTCACCTGTTTTTCCCATACCATAACCCTTAATGGTTTTAGCGATTATAACCGTTGGGCTACCTTGGTTTTTTGATGCCCGTTCGTATGCTGCATAAACTTTATGAGGATCATGACCACCTCTATTTAATCTCCAAATATCTTTATCTGATAAACTAGAAACTAACTCTTGAGTCTCTGGGTATTTCCCAAAAAATTTTTCTCTAACATAAGCTCCATCTCTAGCTTTCATTGCTTGGTATTCACCATCAACAGTTTCATTCATAGTTTTAACTAAGTGACCTGTTTTATCATTAGCAATCAATGAGTCCCAGTAAGAACCCCAAATTACTTTAATTACATTCCAACCAGCTCCTCTAAAACTTCCTTCTAGCTCTTGAATAATTTTTCCATTACCTCTGACAGGTCCATCTAATCTTTGAAGATTGCAGTTTACAACAAATATTAAGTTATCCAGTTTTTCCCTAGCTGCTAATCCTATTGCACCTAAAGATTCGGGTTCATCCATTTCTCCATCACCAAGAAATGCCCAAACTTTTCTACCTTCATCTTTAATTAATCCTCTGTTAATTAAATATTTCATGTATCTCGCCTGATAAATTGCAAGCATAGGCCCTAGTCCCATTGATACAGTTGGAAACTGCCAAAACTTTGGCATCAACCAAGGATGTGGATATGAAGAAAGTCCACCTGGTTTTACTTCTTGTCTAAAACTATCTAATTGTTTTTCATTTAATCTACCTTCTAGAAATGCTCTAGCATAAACGCCTGGTGCACTATGACCTTGAAAATAAACTAAATCACCACCAAATTTATTATTCTTAGCTCTCCAAAAATGATTCATTCCTACATCATAAAGTGTTGCTGCTGATGCAAAAGTACCTATATGGCCACCTAATTCAGGAAATTTTTTATTTGCTCTAACAACCATGGCTGCTGCATTCCATCTAATTAAAGATCTAATTCTTCTTTCAATATTCTGATCTCCATTAGACTTAACTTCTGCCTCTGGTGGGATTGTATTAATGTAAGGAGTGTGCTGTGTATAAGGAATATTTGCACCTTCTCGATATGCTTTGTTAATTAATTCTTTTATCAAAAAATGAGCTCTTTGATTTCCATCTTTTTCAACAACTGCAGATAAAGACTCTAACCAATCTTGAGTTTCTAATGGATCAATATCATTGTCATTTGTAACCTGAATTATTGTTTGTTTTTTTTCCACAACTGGGCTTTGTTCAGTGGCCTCTTCTTTTTTTTCATTTTTTAAAACTGATTCTGCTTGTTTAATAATACTTTCTGTATCTTTAGGAATTGGCTTTTCTGAAGGGCTTTCTTTTGAAGACTCAACACTTAACAATAAATCCCCTTTAGAAACTTTATCACCCACTTTAATATTTACAGATTCTACCTTACCAGTGACTGTTGATGGAATTTCAACACTAGATTTATCGCTCTCAATAGTAACAATAGGATCATTTAAGTTTATTTTATCTCCAACTTTTACTAAAAGTTCAATAACCTCAACTTTTTCAAATTCACCAATATCTGGGACAAGTAATTTTTCACTCATTATTTAAATCGATTTATACACCTAAAAAAAACTATATCTCATGTTATTTTAGCATAATAATAAGTTTTTTTATGCAAACCTGTATTTTTATTGAACAAAAAACTTTAAAAATTAACAAATAAATAAGAAATTAATTTCTTTCAATGCACATGGCTATACCCATTCCACCACCAATGCAGAGAGTAGCACAACCTTTGTTTTTATTTTGTTTTATCATTTCATGAATAAGGGTTACTAAAATTCTGGTTCCAGAAGCTCCAATTGGATGTCCTAATGCAATTGCTCCACCATTAACATTCACAATCTTTTTAGGAATTTTAAGATCTCTAATCACAGCAATACTTTGAGCTGCAAATGCTTCATTGACTTCAAATAAATCAATATCTTCAATTTTCCATCCTGCTTTTTCTAAAGCTATATTAACAGCCATAATTGGACCCAGTCCCATCAATGAAGGCTCAACACCACAAGTTGCCCAGGAGACAACTTTTGCTAAAGGTTCTATACCTCTAAGTTCTGCCTCTTCTCTAGACATTAAAATAGTTGCTGCCGCACCATCATTTATTCCTGATGAATTACCCGCCGTAACTGTTCCATTTTCTTTAAAAACAGTTTTTAATTTTTTTAAATCCTCTAAGTTTAAATTACTTCTTGGATATTCATCTTTTTCAAAAATAAAATTTTTATCATCTGTATTAATATTTAATTTAATTAACTCGTTTTTGAATTTATCATTACTTATGGCATCTTGTGTTTTTTTTTGAGAATTGAAGGCGAACATATCTTGTTCATCTCTGGAAATTTGATACTTTTCTGCTACATTTTCTGCCGTAACACCCATGTGATAATTATTAAATGAGTCTATCAGTCCATCATTGACCATTGTATCAACTAATTTATTTTCATTTAATTTTTTATCTTCTCGATAAAATATTGTATGTGGTGCTCTAGACATATTTTCTTGTCCACCAGCGACTATAATTTTATTTTCACCTAGTTTAATAGATTGATAGCCTGAAATTACAGATCTTAATCCAGATCCACATACTTGATTAATTATATGTGCAGGTTTTGAAACTGGAATTCCAGCATGAATAGAAGCTTGTCTTGCTGGGTTTTGCCCTAATCCAGAAGTGAGAACGTGTCCCATAATCACCTCATCAATATCGTCTGATTTTAATTTTGATTTATAAACAGCTTCTTTAATAGCTAGTGCACCTAGTTTATCAGCACTAAGACCTTTTAAAGACCCTTTATATTTGCCTATAGGTGTTCTTAATGCAGCTGTAATAACCACATCATTTGATTTTTTGCTCATTGATAGTGCAGCATAATATTTTATAACTTAAATTACATCAAAAACTTTGATATGTTGGACAAATTATTTAATTAAGGACCGCTGGCCAAATTGGATAAGGCGCTCGGCTACGAACCGGGAGATTCCAGATTCGAGTTCTGGGCGGTCCACCAAAAAGGATAAATAAAAATGTTAGATTGGCTACTAAAATCATCACTACAAAAATCAGTTATATATTTTTTTATAATTGTTTTTATAATTTTATTAATTTTAACTTTCATACTATAAAGAGCTATGAGCAATGAATTTGAACAAATAAGTATTAAACCTGGTTTTATGAAACACAATGGTGGAGTTTTATTTAAAACCGTATCTGAAACAGAATATGAATTCAAAACTACGATTAATGAAAATCATTTAAATGCTGCTGGGATAACTCACGGTGGTTATTTATCAGCCTTAATTGATGCGGGAGCGGGGACTGCTGCACATAGAGCATCTGGAAATGCACCTTGTGTAACTATTTCATTGGATTTAAAATTTATTGGTGCCTCTAAAGTAGGTGATATAGTTACTGGCTTAACAAGAATTCTTAAAAAGACCAATACACTAGTGTTTTTATTTTGTGAGCTGAAATGTAATGATAAAATTATAACCTCAGCATCAGGTATTTGGAAAATCTTAAAAATTAAACCATCTAATCTTGGTCCTGGTGGATAATTATTCTTTTCTTCTATAGTTCAAATAACCAAACATAATTAATAATAAAATAGCTATTGGGTAAATGATTCCTTTATTTGGTCTATCTGCATTTTCTATTTTAAATTCACTTATATAATCACCAGTTTCAAAACCACTTTTTTTAGCACTTCCATTCCATTGCAAGGTATCTACAATAACCCTGTTTTCTTCTCTAATTAAACTAAGTCCATATTGCTCTAAACTATACTCGGTTTCAAAAGTATTTTTTTTGATTACAATTAATTTATATCTTTCACCATAATTACTTGGACGTGTTACTTTAAATCTGGCCTCTTTATTGAAATCTACCTTCATTAAATGAATTTTGTTAATATCCATATAATTATATTTAGGGTAAAATTTATTTAAAATAAATTCTGGGGCTAAGAGTGAAATGGAGATTAATAAAAAAATTATTATCTCGTACCATCTTAATCTATTAATAAACCAAGCTTGAGTTGCAGAAGTAAAAACTAATATACCTATCAAAGAAGTGATTATTACCAGTAGTCCATGCCACACATTTTCAATGCCTATCAATAACAATTCGTGATTAAATAAAAATACGATAGGTAAAATACCTGTTCTTAGACTATACCAAAAAGCTTGCAGACCAGTTTTAAGTGGATCACCTCCTGAAATAGCAGCTGCCGCATATGATGCGAGACCAACTGGAGGGGTGACGTCAGCCATCAAGCCAAAATAAAAAACAAACAAGTGAACCGCTATAAGTGGAAATACAAATCCAGATGCGTTTCCAACATCAACCAATACTGTTGCCATTAATGAAGCCACTACAACATAATTCGCAGTAGTTGGTAGACCCATACCAAGTATTAGACATAAAATTATTGTTAAAAATAGTAAGATAACAACATTATCTTTTGCAATAAATTCTATAACTATAATTAAATTTGTACTTAACCCTGTTGAACCAACTGCTCCAACTATTATGCCAGCTGTTGCTATTGCTATTCCAACACCAACCATATTTAAAGCACCTTTTTCAAAACCAACTATCGTTTGATTAAACCAAGTTTTTATTGCTAATTTAAAATCAGAATTTTTAAATAATATGTAACCAAGGTTTACAATTATTAATGCAATCGTTGCAAAAAATATTGAGTATGAAGCGGTAAATCTTAAATATACAAGCATGTATACCAAAACAAATATAGGTATTAAAAAATGTAATCCTGATAAAAATGTTTTCTTCAAATTTGGAATATCAACATCATCCATTCCTTTTAAATTTAATTTTAAAGCTTCAAGATGAGAAATATAAAATAATGCCACATAAGAAATAATTGCTGGTAAAAATGCGTGCTTAACGACCTCAAAATAAGTAACACCTAAAAAACTTGCCATTACAAATGCTGCAGCTCCCATTACGGGTGGCATTAATTGTCCATTAACTGATGATGATACCTCTATAGCTCCAGCTTTTTCTTTAGAAAAACCAGTTTTTTTCATAATTGGAATTGTAAAAGTTCCAGTTGTAACTGTATTTGCAATTGAAGATCCTGAGATTAGACCAGTCATTCCAGATCCTAAAATTGCTGCTTTTGCAGGTCCTCCTCTCATTTTGCCAACCATGGCAAAAGCTAGATCTAAAAAATATTTACCTCCACCAGCCGTTTCTAGAAGTGCTCCAAATAAAACAAATAAAAAAATGAAATCTACAGAAACACCTATAGGAATTCCAAATATAGCTTCTTGATCAAGCCACTGAAATCCAACTAATCTATTTAATGAAAGTCCACCATGAGAAATTATTTCTGGTGCGTATCTACCAAAATATGAAAAGAGTAAAAAACAAACTGCAATAATAACTAGAGGTAATCCAAATACTCTTCTGGTTGCTTCAATTAATATTAAAATTCCACAACTTCCAATAATCAATTCAACTGGTAAATTAAATTTTTCCCAAATTGTAATAGTTAAAAGAATTCCCCCTCTGTCAACTAGCTGGTCATAAAAAAAATAAATATATAAACAACAAAATGCAGCAATAAAACTAATTAGAATATCAAATATAGAAATTTTTTTTCTTTTAGAAATTGGATAAATTAAAAAAGCTAAAGTTAAAGCAAAACCTAAATGAATAGCTCTAGCAGGAAGTCCTTTAAACATTCCAATATCAAACATAAAAGGAAATGGAGAAGCATACCAAAGTTGGAATAATGACCAAATGATTGCAATACTTCCAACAATTTTTAAATGTAGTCCAGTAAGATTTCTAGTTGGAGATAAATCCTCACTAATCTTATTTTCTACTTTACCGTTAATGCTTTGATTCATTTTTAAAATGATACTCTATAACAAAAAAAGGCCCGATAAATATATCGGGCCTTTTAATTTAATTAAGGAGTTGGATTACATTAATCCAGCTTCTTTATAATATTTAATTGCACCTGGGTGTAATGGAGCTGACAAACCAGCGGCTATCATATCTTCTTTTTTTAAAGAAGCAAAAGCAGGGTGTTGTTTTTTGAAATCATCAAAATTTTCCATCACAGCTTTAACAACTAGGTATACAAGTTCATCAGAAACATTAGCCGAAGTTACTACAGTAGCTTTAACACCAAAAGTAGTTACGTCCTTTTTCTGTCCCGTATAAGTGCCAGCAGGTATTACGGCACTTGCATAATAAGCAGCACCATCAATTAGTCCTTGAACTTCAGGACCTGTTAAATTGATAGGCAAAGCTTTTGCTCCACAAGAAGCTGCGTTTTCCATTGCTCCATTTGGAAATCCTACTGAATAACCAAAAGCATCAATCTTACCATCACATAAAGCTTTTACTTGCTCAGATGAAGTCAGCTCTGTAGTAGATTTAAAGAAGCTATTACTAACTCCCTTTGCATCCATAAGCACTTCCATAGTTCCTCTTTGACCTGAACCAGCGTTACCAATGTTTACAACTTTTCCTTTAAGCCCAGCAAAATCTTTTACTTTTGCTTTTTTTCTTGCCCAAATTTGAAAGGGTTCATTATGTACTGAGAATACAGCTCTTAAATCACTATACTGTTTACCTTCCCACTTGCTTGATCCATTTACAGCATGATATTGCCAGTCAGACTGAGCTACACCAAATTGAAATTCACCAGCTGCGATTTGACCAATATTATAATTCGATCCACCAGTTGAAGGCGCAGTACATCTGTAAGCTTTATCTATACCTTTTTTTCTTCCGTGTTCTTTAGCAATTGCTGATTTGTGCAACATTTTGCAAATTGCGTTACCAGTTTGGAAATATACTCCAGTTGGTCCGCCTGTTCCTATCGTGAAGAACTCTGCAGATTTTGCAACACCAGTTAAAGACAAAGATGCAACAAAAATTAGTAGAGCACTTGATAGAGATGTTATTATTTTTTTCATGTTCTCTCCTCTATATCGTTATTTTTATTAGTTAAATTTAACAGTAATTAAGTGAATATGTATAGCTGGTAGTTATGTTGATGCTGACCATTTTTTTAACTTATCCACACCCTCGGCAATCTTAGGTGCAAGTTTTAAAATTAAACCATCATCAATTTTTTTTCCATTTTGAGTTTGATTCATAAAATTTTGACCATCAAAATCTGTAAAGCTTAACCTTGCTAACATCTTATTTTTCTCAAAACCAAAGTCTGATCCTGGCAATAACGCTACACCTGTCTCCTTTAAAATATTGTCACACATTTCTGATGATGTATTGAATTTTTTATTTAAAAATTCTGGCATAAGATAAAACCCACCTTGGGGCTTATTAATTAAAACCTTGTTTGATTTTAGATTTTCATAAACATAATTACCTACTGCTTTAAGAATATTTTTAGAACTATCAATATATTTGCTATGATCATTTGTATAAGCAGTAATTGCAGCATATTGAATTGGCGCACTGACAGCAGAAAAAGTTTCACTAGCTAAAACATTAATTGAATTTTTTAAAATATTTAAAGAGTCAGGAACTATAAAATAACCCAATCTCCACCCACCTGCACCACACCATTTACTTAAACCTGTACTGATAATAGTTTTTTCAGGACAAAAACTTGAAATAGATTTGAACCCTTCATCAAAACTCAACTCAGAATAAATTTCATCTGATAAAATAATAAGATTATATTTTTTGGCAATCTCACTAATTTCTTCTAGATTTTTACAAATCTGCCCTGATGGATTATTTGGTGAATTCAAAAATAATAGATAGTTTTTATTTTTATCCCTTAAAATAACTTCTTCAATCTCAGATCCAGTAGGAAACCAATTATTTTCTCTTTTTGTTTGAATTGATTGAATTTTATTTCTTCCAAGAATTGCTTGTGGGGCATAAGAAACCCAACTCGGTGCTGGTAATATTATTTCTCCATCAAACAAAATGTGTAGTAAAAACATCAATTCTTTTGAGCCAGGACCTATAATTACATTTTCAGGTTTGTAATTATAATCTTTTTTAACTGATGTATATTTTGCAACAGCATCTCTAAGTTCATTAAGACCTTGCATTGGTAAATATTTATTTTGATAAGCATTATCTTTTAACGCATTAACAATATCAGCTGGTATTTGGAATGGAGATTGGCCAAATCCAAACTTAAATATTTTTTCACCATTGTCTTCTAGCTTTCTAGAGATTTCATTAATTTTTAAAGTAGATGATGGTTCTAGACCTTTAACTATATTTTTTAACATTTAATAATTTAATTCCTTTAAATTTTTATATTGATCTAAAACTCTTGGATTTGCTAGCGCTTCTTTATTTTTAATTTTATTTCCTTCTATTGTATTTTTTACAGCTAGTTCAACTATTTTTCCATTTTTAGTTCTTGGAATATCACCAACTACTATAATTTTAGACGGAACATGTCTTGGGGATGCATTTTTTCTAATTTGCATTCTAATTTTTTTTAATAAATCTTCATTCACTACATGTTTAGAATTTAAAACTATAAACAAAATAATTCTGACGTCATTATCCCATGCTTGACCAACAACAATAGACTCCTTGATTTCTACAAACTTTTCTACCTCAGAATATATTTCAGCAGTTCCGAGTCTCACTCCTCCAGGGTTAAGTGTCGTATCTGATCTACCATGAATAATAAAACCACCACCTTTTTTTATCTCTGCATAATCACCGTGATACCATGTGTTTAAAAAATTATTAAAATATGCTTTTTTAAATTTAATGTCATTTTTATCATTCCAAAATTTTAAAGGCATTGATGGGAAAGGATTCTTACAAACTAGTTCTCCTTTTTTATTTTTTAAAGATTCACCTTTTTCATTAAAAACATCAACATTCATACCTAAACCTTTATTTTGTATTTCACCTAGAACTACCGGCTGGTATAAATTTCCCAAGACAAAACAAGAAACAATGTCTGTGCCCCCAGAGATAGAAGATAAATGAACATTTTTTTTTATGTTCTTATATACATATTTAAATCCATCATTTGATAATGGGGATCCAGTAGAGCAAATTGTTCTTAATTTTGATAATTTATACTTATATTTTAAAGTAGGTTTAGATTTACGAAGAGCATCAATATATTTTGCACTAATACCAAATAAAGTAATTTTTTCTTTTTCAGCTATTTTTAATAGTAAATCATCTTTTTTATACATCGGCGATCCATCAAATAAAACAATAGATGCTTTTGAAGCTAAAACACTTACCAGCCAGTTCCACATCATCCATCCACAAGTAGTAAAATAAAAAACATTATCACCTTCTCTGACATCACAATGAAGCTGATGCTCTTTTTTATGCTGAAGCAAAACTCCTCCACTCCCATGACATATGCACTTTGGCTTTCCTGTGGTTCCACTTGAATATAAGATTGCAAGATCTTGCTCAAAATCAAATTTAGAAAATTGAATCTCTTCAAATTCTTGTTTCATTAACTCACTCCATTTAAGTACTTTTGATTTTTTAGATGTATATTTATTTTCTAAGTATTTTTCTCCTGGATAATTAACAATGACAACATACTTGATAGAAGGTATCTCTTTTAAAATTAAAGGAACTCTTTCTAAAGTATTTATTATTTTTCCATTATAAAAATACTTATCTACTACAAATAAAACTTTAGGGTTGATTTGTGAAAAACGTTCTACTACCCCTTTAACACCAAAATCTGGTGAGCATGAGGACCATATTGCTCCTAAAGAAGACGAGGCTATAAATGCCTCAACTGTCTCAATAGTATTAGGCATATATGCTGCAACCCTATCTTTTTTTTTAATATTAATGCTTTTTAAAAATTTAGATATCTTACTTACATTAAGGTTTAGTTCGTGCCAGCTTCTTTCTTCTCGAAAACCATTCTCACTAACGAATGTTATTGCTTTATTCTTATCATTTTTTGAGAGTAAATTTTCAGCAAAGTTTAATTTTGAATTTGGTAAAAATTTATTTTTATAAAATATTTTTGATTTTTTTATTTTAATTTTACTCTTAAATCCTTTAATTTCAGAAAAATCCCAAATTGAACTCCAAAAATTACCTGGGTTTTCAATGCTCCATTTTAAAATATTGTCATATTTTTGATTAAATCTTTTTTTGAATTTTTTTGAAATGAATTGCTCATAACTCGATAAAAGAGATTTTTTTTTCTGACTAGATGACGCTTCCCACAATTTTTTATTCATAATTTTGCTACAAAATACTAATACAGAATTGTTTTTTATTATGTTAAATTAATTAGTGTATAAAGAGCAAATGAGAACTTTTATCCTTACGATTCGGTCATGTTTTAGTCTATTTTTGTTCTTTATGAGCAACAATATGTGGTGGAGAAAATATTAGAGGTACCATCAATAGAAATGTCTAAAAATAAAATCACAGCTGTTCTCGGTCCAACAAATACCGGTAAAACTTACTTAGCAATTGAAACTATGCTTTCTTTTGATTCGGGTATGATTGGCTTTCCTCTAAGACTACTTGCACGTGAAGTGTATGACAAAATTATTGAAAAAATAAGCATAGATAAAGTTGCTTTAATTACTGGTGAAGAAAAAATCATCCCTGCAAATGCAAAATATTTTCTTTGTACAGTTGAGTCTATGCCAATTAATAAACATTTAGATTTTGTTGGGATAGACGAAATACAAATGTGTGCAGATCATGAAAGAGGTCATATTTTTACTGATAGATTATTAAATCTTCGTGGAGAAAAACTAACAATGCTTATGGGTTCAAGCACTATTAAAAGTATAGTAAATAAACTAGATGAGGATACTGAATTTATAAACAGAGAAAGACTTTCTCAACTTTCATATGTAGGTCATAAAAAAATTTCAAGAATAAATAGGAAGACAGCAATAATAGCTTTTTCAACAGAAGAAGTTTATGCAATTGCAGAGCTTGTTAGAAGACAAAAAGGTGGAGCAGCTATTGTTATGGGGTCATTAAGCCCTAAAACGAGAAATGCTCAAGTTCAATTATATCAGTCTGGTGATGTTGATTTTCTTGTTGCAACTGATGCAATAGGAATGGGAATTAATATGGATTTAGAAAATGTTTTTTTTTCAAATTTAAAAAAATTTGATGGAAGAAAGTTAAGACGTCTTAACATGTCTGAAATTGGACAAATTGCTGGAAGAGCTGGCAGATATTTAAATGATGGAAATTTTGGAATCACTGGTGACTGTAAAGAGATTTCTGCAGAGGAGGTTGAGCTGCTCGAAAATCACAAATTTGAAGAAATTAAGATGCTTTTTTGGAGAAATTCTAATTTAAATTTTAATAACGCTTTAAGTTTAATTAAATCACTTGAAGAAAAGCCTAATAGAGATTGGTTAAGAAAAATACATGAGTGTGGAGATGAAAAACTTTTAAAATATTTTTTAAAAGATATGGACGGTCACAACATTAAAAATAACCAAGAAACATTGGAATTACTTTGGGAATGTTGTCAAATTCCAGATTTTGTAAAAAAAACTTATGGCAACCATCTCGAAGTGGTTAGTAAGGTTTTTAGCTTTTTAAATGGTAAAGATGGCAAAATTACTAATGAGTATATGAGATTACAGTTAATAAAGTTGGATAAATTAGAAGGAAATGTTGATTCTTTATCAAATAGAATTGCAAATGTTAGAACTTGGTCATATGTTTCAAATAAAATTAATTGGGTTGAAAGTCAAAATTATTGGATAGAGAAAACTAAACTATTAGAAGACAGATTATCTGACAGATTACATGAAGAACTTACTAAAACTTTTATTGATAAAAGAGCAAGTGTGCTTGCAAGGGGATTAAAACAGGATATAGAATTTAAAACTGAGATAATGGAAGATAATAAAGTAATAATTGATGAGCAGTTTATTGGTGATTTGAAAGGTTTAAGATTTGAGATAGATTTAAAAGCTGGTGCACTTGAAACTGATATTAAGTCATTAAAAAAAGCAGCAAGACAAACTGTGGGCCCAGAACTGCAAAAAAGAATTCAATCTATTATTGATACAGGGTTGATAGAAATAAAAGACGATTTTAAAATTTATTGGAAAAATTTTCCAATTGCTAAATTAATAGCTGGTAAAGACTATTTAAACCCTGATATATTTTTAATAGTAGATGATATTCTGGAAAATGATGACAAACAAAAATTATCAGAGTTTATTGGAAATTGGATTAAAGAAAAAATAAAGCTCGTATTGAAAAGTCTGATTGACTTAAAAAATTTAAAAGAAAGTAACTCTTCTATTAAAGCATTGGCTTACCAATTATATGAAAATAATGGTGTTATTAAAAGAGAAGTAGTAGCTGAGTACTTAAAGAAACTTGGCCAAGATGAGAGAAAAATTTTAAGAGATTTAGGTGTTAAATTTGGAAGATACCATGTTTTTTTATTTAGATTACTAAAGCCTGAAGCTGTTTCCTTAAGAACCTTACTGTGGAAAAACTTTAATCAAAAAAACTTGAATTTAACTCCTCCTACTTTTGGCTTAAATTTTTTGGATGATAAAAATATAAGAGATAAACATTTTATGCTTCTTTGTGGCTTTGAAAATTTTGATAATTATTTTGTTAGAATTGACATTCTAGAAAGGTTGTTTGTGCTAATTATTAACGCTAGTCCCGAAAAGGATAAAGAAATTAAACTAGTACCAGAGATGCTTAATTTATTAGGATGTAGTAAAGAAAATTTTAAAAGATTAATTGAGAAAATGAATTACAAAACACTCGAAAAAGACAAGGATATTTATTTTAGGTACAGTCCACAAAAAAAAATTAAAAAGCCTTTTAAAAAGACAGTCTCTATAAACAATCCATTTAAAGTATTAAAAAATTTTAATTTTAATTAATGATAAGCTTTTTTAAAAATAAAGAAAAAGAGGAGGATACAGTGAATAATGATAAATCTTATTCTAATATTGCTGCTTTATTAATTCACGTAGCAAAAATTGACGAAAATTATGAAGATAAAGAAAAAGAGATTATTAGAAAGACTTTAATTGAATTGGGTGCAACAATTTCAAATATAGATAAATTAATCGCAGATGCGTTAGTTATTGAAGAAAATTCTAACCAAATACTAAGTTTTACAAGAGAGGTCAAAAATGCTCCAGAATCAGATAAAATTAGAATTGTTGAGTCTCTATGGAAAATTATTTATTCAGATGATAACGCAGATATGTATGAGACAAACTTGATGAGGAGACTAGCTGGTTTATTATATATAGATGCAAAGACTATGGGTGACTTAAAAGAAAAAGTAAAAAAAAAATTATCTAAATGACATACCTGGTAAATGATAAATGTATTAAATGTAAATTAATGGACTGCGTCGAAGTCTGTCCTGTTGATTGCTTTTATGAAGGCAACAATATGCTTGTAATTAAACCAGAGGAGTGTATAGATTGTGGCGTTTGTGAGCCAGAATGCCCAGTGGATGCGATTGTAGCAGATACTGAGTCTGGAAGCGAAAAATGGCTTGAAATAAATACAAAGTATAGTGAAATTTGGCCAAATATAACTGAGAAAAAAGATCCGCCTGAGGATCATGAAAAGTATAAAAATGAAGAAAACAAGTACGACAAATATTTTAGCGAAAATCTTTAAAAAAACTCCTGAGAAAAAAGTAAAAAAAAAAACTAAAGTAAAGGTAGCTAAAAAGTCTACAGCTCCTAAAGCTAAAGTTGTTAAAAAAACCAAAGTAACAAAAATAGCTATAACTAAAATTAAGAAAAATTTAAAAACAGTTTCAAAAAAAGCTGCTCCAGAAAAAGTAGAAATAAAAACTGATAATTTAAGAATTTCAAAAAGTAATGAAGTTAAACCTGAGATAAAAAAGGTTAAAAAACAAGAAACTGAAAAAAAAGAATATAAAGTTAAAGATTACGTTGTTTACCCAAAACATGGTGTTGGCCAAATTACAGAGTTTAAAAAGATTAATATTGGTGGAATTGATGTTGAGACTTATGTCCTTAAATTTGAAAAAGACAAAGCCAGTGGTATGGTTCCCGTGAATAAACAATCTCATCTTAGATCTCTTGCAACAATAAATCAGGTCAATAAATGTATATCTATTTTGAAAAGCAAACCGAAAATCAAAAGATCTATGTGGAGTAGAAGAGCACAGGAATATGAAGCAAAGATTTCTTCAGGCAAAATCTATGAACTCGCAGAAGTTGTTAGAGATTTAAATAAAGGTGACGACTTAATGGTTGATCAATCATACAGTGAAAGACAATTATTTGAAAAAGCCTATGAAAGAATTTTATCAGAATTTCAAATAGTAATGGGTGTATCGCTAGAAGATACCCAGAAAAAACTAGATAAAGCATTAAAGAGAAATTTAGAAGGTCAAGCAAAAGCTATAGCTGCACCAACGAAGATTAAAGAACCTGCTGCAGAACCTGACACAGATTCAGATTCAATTACCGATACTGAAGATTAAAAATTAGGGCAAAAAAAAACGCCTCTCACACATAACGTTATGAGAAGCGTTTTTTGAAAAGTCTAAGATACTATCTTTTTCTTTTCTTCGCTTTTTTAGCTTTTTTAGCTTTTTTCTTAGTTTTCTTTTTAGCTTTTTTAGCTTTTTTCTTTGTAGCCATCTTTAGCTCCCTGTTTAAGTTAAACGAATCAAAGTGATTCGTTGTTAGCTTATTTTTATTTTTTTATACAAGTGATGTCAATTCATTAATTAATTAACAAATTGCAAATTTATTTTTTAAAAAAAGTTTTTTTTAATTTTTTTATTATGTAAAAAACATTAATGTTTATGCGACTAATAATGTCTTTTATAAAAATTAATTAAAAAGTTTTTCTAACTCGTTTTGATAAGTTTTTATAATTTTATATCTCTTTAACTTTAAAGTAGGTGTCATCATATTGTTTTCAATTGTAAATTGATTTTTAATTACAAAAAATTTTTTTATTTTTTCTATTTTACTTAAATTTTTATTTATTTTTTCTATTTCTTTTTGAATTTCTTCATTCTTTATATTTTTATATTCCAAACTTAAAACGATTAGACAGACTAGGTAAGGTTTATTATCACCATAAACTACACTTTGTTCTATGAAATTAGATTTATTTAAATCACTCTCTATTTTAATTGGAGAAATATTATCTCCACCTGAAGTTATAATTATATCTTTTTTTCTATCTGTTATTTTTAAAAACTCACCATCAAACTCTCCTATATCGCCTGTAGATAACCATCCATTGTTTAAAACTTTATTTGTTTCTTCTTCATTATTCCAGTAACCCAACATAACATTTTCTCCTTTAACCAGAATCTCCCCATCATTTGCAATTTTAACTAAATTTCCACTAAAGGGTTTACCCACAGTTTCTACTCTAATTTCATTAATAGAATTACAGCTTACCACAGGAGATGTTTCCGTTAATCCATACCCTTGTAATGTTGGGAGACCAATTGCATTTAAAAAACAACCCACTTCCTTATCTAATGCCCCTCCTCCTGAAATAAATGCCTTTAAATTTCCACCAAATTGTTCTTTGATTTTCTTTCTTACCAAAAGATCGCAAACAAAATTTATTAAACTTTCTATTAATGAAAATGGCTCTCTATTTAATTTCTTGTTTCCAAGTTTAATAGTTTGATTGATTAAAAATTTTTTTATTCCTGCTGCTTTACTAAAATTAGTATTTATTTTTTGATGTAAATTTTGATAAAATCTTGGAACGGCCGTCATAATCTCTGGGGAGCAATTTACCATATTTTTTATAAGTTTTTCTATACTTTCAGCATAAAATACCTGTGCTCCCACAACTATTTGGACAAATTGGACTGTATGCTCGTATGAATGAGAAAGGGGTAGCCATGTCAAAAATTTAGGATTTTTTGAAATAAACTCTTTTAATAAACCAAATGCTCCTTCACAATTGTTCAAAATTCCACCATGGCTTAATACAACTCCTTTTGGATTTCCTTGGGTACCAGATGTATAAATTATACAAGCAACATCTTTTCTTTGAATTTTTACTTCAGAAAAATTTAACAAATTAAAGTTTTTATTTGCAAAGATTTGATTAATATTAACATGAAGTTCTTGATTAAACTCTTCAATTACATCGAAAAAAATTATTTTTTTTATAAATTCTTTTTTAGATATTATATTTTTTACTTTTAAATACTGTGTTTTATCAGAAATGATTAAAACAGTCGGCGAACAATCATCAATTATATACTCGTAGTCTCTTTCTGTGTAAGTTGTGTAAGCTGGAACCGTTATACCTCCTGAAAGCATAATGGATAAATCTGATATCAACCATTCAGGTCTATTTTCTGATATTAACAAGCATCTATCACCTTTTTTTATATATTTTGATATTTCTTCAGAAAGTTTAATGATATTCGAATACACGTCCTCCCAAGAATATTTGTTTTCAACTTCTTTCAAGGACTGTAAAAACACACTTGTTTTGTCTTGTGTTTGGTATTGATTATAAAATAGTTCTAATAAATTATTAATTTTTTTTATTTCCATAAAATATTGGTGGGCGAAGAGAGAATCGAACTCTCACTTCTTACGAAACACGATTTTGAGTCGTGCGCGTCTACCAGTTCCGCCACTCGCCCTTTGTTTTCCTTATTATAACTATAAAATTAAATAGTATAAGAACATAATTTATATTAAAAACAACAAAATGCTTAATGAATTATATCAAAAAACTTTAAAACTTGCTGCTCATAAGAGATCAAATACTTATCTTGCAATTTTATCTTTTACTGAAAGTTCTTTTTTTCCAATCCCACCTGACGTTATGATTGCTCCAATGGTTATTGCAAAAAAAAATGATTATTTAAAAATTTTTTTAATTGCTACTTTATTTTCTTCACTTGGAGGTCTCCTTGGATATTTCATTGGATCTTATTTTTTTGATCTTGGAATGATTGTAGTAGAATTTTATAATTATGAAGAGAAGGTAATTAATCTTAAAAATAGCTTATCTGAAGGAAGTGGTCTTTATGTGTGGCTTGCTACTTTATTTCTTGCTGGATTTACACCTTTGCCCTTTAAAGTGTTCACAATAACTAGTGGCATGATTGGTTTTAATTTGCCTATATTTTTCATTATTTGTCTATTTTCTAGAGGGTTAAGATTTTTTATCGTCTCATACCTATCATATAAATTTGGTGATATTTTTAGCAAATTTATGAAAACTGATGCTGCAAAATGGTTTACAATTTTGGGTATTATAATTGTATTAATTTTTGCCTTAATATATTTTTAATTAAATAACACAAATATGATTAACCGAAAAACTACACTTCATCTTATATTGTTATTCAGTATTTTTGCTGTTTCAGCAGCCTATTTTATTGAATATATTTTAGGTCATCAACCTTGCAATCTTTGTTTAATTGAAAGAATACCTTATGTCGTTTCAATAGTTATAATTTTACTTTTTATTTTTATTCAAAAGTTTGAAAGATTTTTTTTAATAATTTTAAGTATTACATTCATTATAGCGTTCATTATATCCTTTTATCATTTTGGGATAGAACAAGGTTTCATAAAAGAATCTTTAGTTTGTAACTTAAATTCTAACAATACTAATTTGACTAAAGAAGCGCTCTTAAATCAGCTAAAAGAAGTCACAGTTAGCTGTAAAGATGCAACTTTTAAAATTTTTGGATTATCTCTTGCTACAATAAATATTTTTATCTCTTTAATAATTACAATTATAACTATAAAATTTTTCTTAACTTATGAAAAAAACAAATAAAGAAAAAGTAAAAGAATTTATTCGAGTTGATCACGCAGGTGAACGAGGTGCAGTAAAAATTTACGAAGGTCAATTATTGGCTCTAAATACATTTGTTAAAGATGAAAATCTAAAAAAGAAAATTGAAGAAATGAAAATCCATGAAAAAGAGCACTGTGAGTATTTTGAAAATGAAATTAAAAAAAGAAATATAAAACCAACAAAATTCTTACCTTTGTGGGATTTACTTGGTGTCGGACTTGGTTTTGGTTCAACAATCTTGGGGAAGAAAGCTGCTATGCTATGCACTGCTTCAGTAGAAGAAGTAATTGATGAACATTATCTAAATCAAATTAATGCATTAGAAAATGATGAGAAAAAATTAAAAGAAAAAATAATTAAGTTTAGAGAAGATGAACTGCATCATAAAGATATAGCCTATAAAGAAGGTGCAACTAAAAAAGGAATGTATTCTATTTTAGATAAAATTATTAAAACTGGATCAAAAATTGCTATTAATATTTCTGAAAAAATATAATTAAGCTTCTAGCTCAACATCCCAATACAAATAATCCATCCAACTCTTATGTAAGAAATTAGGAGGGAAATTTTTGCCATTTTTGTGTAGGTCTTCCGTAGATGGTTGATATGGCTCCTGATTTAACGTCATATCTGAATTTTTTAATAATCTTCCACCTTTTTTTACATTGCATGAAGAGCAAGCGGTTATAACATTATTCCAATTAGTTTGCCCTCCTTTAGATCTTGGAAGTAGATGGTCAAAAGTAAGCTCTTCACCACTTCCACAGTATTGACAGGAAAATTTATCTCTTAAAAAAACGTTAAATCTAGTGAAACTAGGGTTGGACTGTGGTTTTATAAAACTTTTTAATGCAATAACACTTGGCAATCTCATATTAAATGATGGGCTTCTAATAACTCTGTCATAATTGCTAACTATGGTAACTCTATCTAAAAAAACAGATTTTATAGAATCTTGCCAGTTCCATAAAGACAATGGATAATAACTTAAAGGTCTATAATCAGCATTTAAGACTAATGCAGGACATTTTTCTAAAGACAAATTTTGATCATTAAAAATCATTATAAAAATTCTAACTGAAAAAAATTAATTTATCAATAAATAGAATTTAATTATATTTGAAAATTATTTTTAATATAATTTAAAGCTACACTTGAAGCTTCAATTGAAATATGATGCTCGCAATTCCCTATCATTTTTGTTTCAATTTCAACATTATTTCTAATTAAGAAATCTTTTGCCTCTAATAAAAATGTTGGTGACACAACTGCATCTTTATCTCCATGTATCAAGAGCATTTTAGTAGAAGAAGATTTTCTTTTGCTAAGATCATCTTGATTTATTATTTTACCAGAAAAACCAACAACACAATTATAATTTTGATTACCAGTTAAACCTAAGTTAATAGACATCATACATCCTTGGCTAAATCCTGATAAACAAACTTGAGAATTTTTAAGATTATACTCACTTTTAACTTCTTCAATATATTTTTGAATTTTAGTTTCTGCTTTTTTAGATTCTTCTAGAATATAACTTGGATCATCTTTAGTTAAATCAAACCATTGAAAACCTGCTGGATTAATTTTACATTCTTCATGACCATCTGGGCATAAAAAAATAGTATTAGGTAGAAATCTTTTCCAATTTAAGGTCAACATACTTATATCTTTTCCATCACCACCATAACCATGGAGTAAAATAATAGCATTATTAATTGGTATATCTTTTTCTGGCTTAATAATTGTAGTTGATAGACAAAGTGTCATAGATGTTTTTATTATGTTTTTTTTATTAAAAACTATTCTACAATAGTATTATGATAACAGGAACATTAGTTAAAATTTTAGGTATTGTACTTTTAATAGTCGTAGCAGTTGTCTTGGTCTTAGGTATAGGAACCTTATTCAAAGGTGGTGAAACTAGCAAAAAATATTCAAATAAATTAATGCAGTACAGAGTACTTTTTCAATTTATAGCCATAATTGTTTTAGTTTGTTTTGCTTATTTTTTTAAAAATTAATCGTATTGTTTTAGCCAATTAATAAACTCTAAGTTATTAAAATCAATAGATCCAATAATACGTCCAAACTCTTCACCTTTTTTATTAAATAAAATAGTTGTGGGAACCCCCCTTAAAGAAAATTTTTTAGCTAGAGTAATTGGTGCATCAAAATAGATTTCTAGATTTTGAATGTCTAGTTCTTTAAAAAAGGCATCTGATTTAGAGAGGTTTTCTTGACCAATATTAATAGGAAAAACTTTTAAATTATCAAAATTACTATTTGATTGTAAGTCATCTAGTGATGGCATCTCCTCTCTACAGGGGGCGCACCAAGTAGCCCAAAAATTTAATATTAGCAATTTTCCTTTGAAATCATCTAAGTTTACATCATAATTGTTTGAATCCTTAAAAACTACTTCTTCATATATTTTTGGATTTTTTGATAGAACTAAATTTTTTATATTAGGTTTTTCTAGAGCATAACTAATGTTGCTAGTTATTAGGTAGATAAATATTAATAATAATTTCATACTAAATATGTATAATTAATTATCATGGTAAAAAATAAAAACAATATGGCAATATGGGGATCAAGAATAAAAAAAGATGCCTCAACCTTATTCCAAAAAGTTGGTAATTCAATAGAAATTGATAAAAAACTTTTTCAAGAAGATATTTTAGGATCAATTGTGCATGTTGAGATGTTATTTAGACAAAAAATTATTTCTTTTAAAATTAAGAATAAAATAATTTTTGGACTTAATAAAATTGAGAAAGAAATTTTAAAAAATAAATTTGAATATAATAGAAAGTATGAAGATATTCATATGAATATTGAAAAAAGATTATTTCAAATTATAGGAGAAGAGGCCGGATATGTTCACACAGCTAGATCTAGAAATGATCAGGTGATTACTGATTTTAAAATGTGGACAACTTCAGCAACTAAAGAAATTAATAAGAATTTAGACAATATCATTAAGACCATTCTCAAAATTTCAGAAAAAAATATTGAAACCATAATGCCTGGGTTTACTCATTTAAAAAATGCACAAGCAGTCTCTTTTGCTCACTATTTGATGTCTTATGTTGAAATGTTCAATAGAGACAAAAAAAGATTTACCTATAATTTAGAAAGTTTGTCAGAGAGTCCACTGGGTGTTGCCGCTTTAACGGGTACTTCTTTTAATATTGATAGAAATTTTACTTCAAAAAAACTAGGATTTAAAAGACCAACGAATAATTCAATTGATACTGTTGCAGATAGAGATTTTGTTTTAGATTTTTTATATAGTGCTTCTGTTTGTTCGATGCATATTTCAAGAATCGCTGAAGAGCTTATTATTTGGAACTCTGATGGATTCAATCTAATTACACTTTCAGACAAAGTGGTAACTGGTTCTTCAATAATGCCTCAAAAGAAAAATCCTGATTTATTAGAATACTTAAGAGGGAAAACTGGAATGGTTTATGGAAATTTATTTTCAATGCTGACAATTCTTAAAGGACTTCCCATATCCTATTTTAAAGATCTTCAAGATGACAAAGAAATACTCTTCAAATCTAATGAAATACTTAATAATAGTATTGCTATTCTTAATGAGGTTTTAAAAAATCTAAAACCCAATAAACAACAAATGTTAAACCTTGCTAACTCAGGCTATATTACGGCTACTGACTTAGCTGACTATCTTGTTAAAAATCACTCAATGCCATTTAGAAAAGCATACCAAACTACTGCCTCTATTGTAAATTATGCAGAAAAGAAAAAGAAAAAATTGAATGAATTAAATATTGATGAGCTAATGAAAATTGAACCAAGGCTTACAATTGAAGTTTTAAAGATATTTAATGTAAAAAACTCTGTAAACTCTAAAAAATCTTACGGTGGAACGTCTTTTGATAATATCAAAAGAATGATAATGAAATATAAAAAAGCTTAAAATGATAAAACAGTTAATTTTAATTTCTATAATTTGTTCTTTCTTATTTTCATGTGGAAAAAAGGGAGATCCCCAATATGAGGGGAATGAAATAGTTTTTCCAAAGTCAGTAGATTGATGAAATATATAAATAAAAACTTAACAATTGAAAAAGTTAATGTTCAAAAAATAGCAAAAAAGTTTGGTACACCAACTTATTGTTATTCACACAAACAATTGACAGAAAACATAAAAAAATTTAAAAAAAATTTTAGCTCTTTTTCTCCGTTAATCTGTTTTGCTGTTAAATCTAATACCAATGTACACCTAATAAGAGAAATTAAAAAATTAGGGTTAGGTGCTGATGTTGTTTCAATGGGTGAGTTAATGATGGCTCTAAAAGCAGGTATAGAACCAAAAAAAATTGTTTTTTCGGGGGTGGGTAAAACCTCAACTGAAATAAGTTATGCAATTGATAAAAAAATTTTATTAATAAATGCTGAGTCTAAAAGTGAAATTATTGAAATTGAAAAAATTGCAAGATTAAAAAAAAGAATAGTTAATATAGGCATTAGACTTAATCCCAATACAGATGCTAAGACATTAAAACAAATTTCAACTGGAAAAAAAGAAAATAAATTTGGCGTAGATGAAAAAACTTTTTTTGAATTAGTAAATTTTACAAATTATTCTAAAAACATTAATCTTAAATGCTTAAGTGTTCATATTGGCAGTCAAATTTTAGATCACAAACCATATGAAAAAATGCTCAATGTGGTAAATAAAATAATAAAAAAAAGTGATCATACCTTTGAATTTATTGATCTAGGTGGAGGTATGGGCATTTCTTATGAAAAAAATAGTAAAAAACTAAACTATCAAAAATACAACATTGCTATACAAAAATTTTTAAAGGGTCAAAAAGCAAAAATAATATTTGAACCGGGGCGATCTATAGTTGGTAATATTGGATTTTTAATTTCTCAAGTTATTTATATAAAAGAAAATATTAAAAAAGACTTTATCATATTAGATGCTGCAATGAATGATCTTATGAGACCAGCATTATATGGTGCAAATCATCAAACTATACCTGTTGTAAAAAATAGTAATATTTCAAAAAAAACCTATGAATTTGTTGGGCCAATTTGTGAAAGTACTGATAAATTTACAACTATAAAAGGTTTTCAGAAATTAAAGGAAAAAGATCTTGTGGTAATGTGTGATGTTGGGGCTTATGGAATGTCACTAAGTTCAAATTATAACGTAAGACCAAAACCGCCAGAATTAATAATTAAAGGGTCTAAGATTAATATTATTAAGAAAAGACAAAAACTAAAAGATTTGATTTAGTTTTTGATTAGCATGATAAGAAACTTTTTATTTTCATTATTTTTTTTTTCAGGAATAATTTTTATTTCCGTAATCTTTTTACCAGCAATCTTACTACCAAAGAAAATAGTGTTATTTGGTGGAAAAATTATGGGCTTTTGGACGTCTTTATGTTTAAAAATATTTTTATCAACTAAGATAATCATTAAAGGCAAAGAGAATATAATTAATGGAAAAAAATTTTTTATAGCTGCTTCACACCAGTCAATGTTTGAAACTTTTTTTTTACAAACTATCTTTAACTCTCCTGTTTTTATTTTAAAAAAAGAATTACTAATGATTCCTGTATTTGGTTGGTATTTGAAAAAAATAGGATCAATATCAATTAAAAGAAACAAAATTTCTAAAGAAAACTTGGGTTTTTTTGATGATATTTCTAAACAAGTAAATTCATCAGAAAGACCATTAATAATTTTTCCACAAGGAACAAGGCTATCTCCAGAGGATAGAACTCCTTTTAAAAAAGGATCTAGTAGAATTTATGAAGAATTAAATATTTCATGTCAGCCAATTGCAATCAATTCTGGGAATACTTGGCCAAAGTATGGTCAAAAAAAAATTAACACCACTCTAACAGTTTCAATTTTAAAACCTATTGAACCCGGATTGAGCAAAGAAATTTTTACAAAGGAATTGGAAAATACAATTTATTCTGAACTTGATACTTTGAACTAGCCTTTCATAGGCATTACAACAAATATACTATCAAAATCACCTGGATCTTTAATTAATGCCGGAGACCCTGTATCATTGAAAAAAATTTCAATCTTATCTCCATCAAGTTGTGATGCCACATCAATTAAATATCTAGAATTAAAACTTATTTCTAAATCATGATCAAACTTTACACTTAAACTTTCTTTTCCATCGCCACTATTTGTGTTGTTAACTGATAAGTTCAGAATATCTTTGGACAAATTAAATTTAACTCCGTCTTTTTTATCCAATGAAACTGAAGCAACTCGATCAACTGAGTCTAAAAATAATTTTAAATCTATTTCTAACTTCTTTTGATTATTCTTAGGTATTACCTGAATATAGTTTGGAAATTTTCCATCGATTAACTTAGATATCAATATGCTATTATTTAGTTCAAACTTTATTTTAGATTTAATATTTGAAATTTTAACATCACCATCATAACTTTCTAGCAACGAACATAGTTGAAAAATTGTTTTTTTAGGAAGTATTATTGGTTCAAAATCTACTTGCTGGTCTAATCTTATTTTTGAAATAGACATTCTATGACTATCTGTAGCTGCTGCTGTTAAAAAATTTTTATCTTCTACTTGCGTTTGATGAAAAAAAATTCCACTTAGGTAATGTCTAGTTTCATCATTAGAAACTGAAAATTTACATTTATTTAATAATTTTAGTAATTGTTTTGATTTTATAGAAAATTCATTTTGATTAAAGTTTTCGTCTGTTAGCGGAAACTCAGATGCACTAATACAATTTAGATTAAAAACAGATTTTTCAGACTCAACTTGAAGTTTACTAACATCCGTCAAAGATAAATTAATTTTTTTTCCTGATGAAAATTTTCTTATGATATCATAGATGGTAGATGAGGTAGTGGTTGTGTTTCCTTCTTCTATAACTTCAACATTGTTAATTTGATGAATAAATATTAAATCTAAATCAGTTGCGGTAATTGTTAGATTTGAATTGCTAGCATTTAATAAAACATTTGACAAAATAGGAAGTGTGCTTCTTTTTTCAATTACACCTTGGCAATAATTAAGTGCTTGTTGCAGGTCTTGTTGATTAACGTTAAATTTCATTTTCTTTATTATACAATATCTGATTTTTTAGATTATTGATATTGTTTGTCATTTCTGGATCTTTTTCCTTCAATTTTTCAATTGTTTTAACCGAGTGAATGATTGTTGTGTGGTCTCTATTAGAAAACTCTCTCCCAATCTCAGGCAATGACTTAGATGTTAAAATTTTTGTTAAATATATTGCTGTTTGTCTTGGTCTTACAAGGTATCTAGATCTTCTTGAAGAAAGCATCTCACTTTTACTAATTTTAAAGAACTTACATACAGTAGATTGTATTAAATCTATCGTTACTTTATTTTCTCCAATATTTAACAGATCTTTTAAAACTACTTTAACTTCTGATAAATTTGGAACTTTGTTGTAAATTCTTGAAAAAGAAACAACTCTATTAATTGCTCCTACTAACTCTCTAATACTTGTCGTTATTTCTGCGCTTATAAATTTTTGTATTTCTTCTGAAATATTTACTTGATTTGAATAAAAAATGTTTAGTTCCTCTGTTTTTTGCTTAACAATTTTACTTCTAAGTTCATAGTCTGGTTTTTGTATATCAACAACAAGACCTCCAGCAAATCTTGATTTAATTCTATCTTGGATTCTTGATAATTTGTTTGGAGCTCTGTCGGCAGAGATTATCACTTGTGAGCCTTTATCTAATAATGCATTAAACGTATGAAAAAACTCTTCTTGCATTGCCTCTTTACCATTCATGAATTGAATATCGTCTATTAATAATATGTCAGTATTTCTAAAATACTCTTTAAACTTTACCATATCATTAGATTTAATTGATTTTACAAACTGATACATAAATCTCTCAGCAGAAATAAACATAACTTTGTTTTTTTCTTTTAATGACAGACCAATTGAATTTAATAAATGTGTTTTTCCCATTCCAACACCCCCATAAATATAAAGCGGATTATAATGAGAAATATTTTCTGAAACTTTCATCGATGCTTCATAGGCTAGTTTATTACTTGTTCCTGTTATAAAATTATCAAATCTTTTATTTGGATCTATTCTGTTGTATTGCAAATATGTATCTTTAATGAAGGATACATTTTCATTGTTTTCATTTTTAGTAATATTATTTTCTTTTTCATTTTCAGAGTTTTTTTCAATAATCTTAAACTCTATTCTTGTTAAATCTTTCTTATAAATTTTTACTATTTGCAAAATTTGATCTAAATATCTTGAGGTAATCCAGTCTCGAATAAATCTAGTAGAAACTGAAAGTAAGACATAACTATTCATCTCTTCAACAAAGTCTATCTTTCTAAGCCAGCTTTCATATATATCGCTGCCTAGTTTATTTTTCATGTCCTTTTGAATTATAGCCCAATCTAGAGCTTCAGAAGATACGCTTTTTAAATTTTGTGTTGTGTTTTTACTTGTCATAAAAATTTGTAGGAATAAGTTCAGTTAGAAGTAAAATAATTTTTTTGCAATAAATAATTTTATAAAAGCAAAATTAAAAAAAATCTATATTTGCAATAAA